>JABDIP010000396.1 GCA_013003675.1 Inquilinus sp. | reverse complement strand
GCAGCGCACAATCGCCTAGAATCCTCATCTTCGTAACTCTAGCGATTTTTATTGTGCACCGCAACATAAATCACTCTGGTCCCTGATCCGCCTCTTTGCGGGCCGCGGCGCGGCGCGGCAGCCGCGGGCCGCGGCCGATCGTGGTGGCGATCTGCTCGGCCTGGGACAGGCGCTGGTCGAGGGCCTTCATGGTCGGCGCCATGTCCTCGCTGTCGTCGCGCAGCCAGACCCTGATCACCGCGAGGTAGAGCAGCCCGAGCCCGCGCACACGGGCCAGTCCGGTCAGACCGCCGGCACCGATCCCGGCCGCCTCCAGCGTCCAGCGCATGGACCGTTCGAGCTGCGGCAGCAGCGCCAGGGACGCCAACGGATCGGCGCGCAGGTCGCGGGCGATGGCGGCGATGCCGGCCCGCCGCTCCTGCAGAGCGTCGAACCGGCGCATCAGCAGGTCGAACAGGCGGTCGCGCGGGCTGTCTTCCGGATCGGCCGCGCCCTCCGCCAACATCGCCTCATCGATCAGTCGACCGAGCCGGTCGAGGATGGCGGTCTTCGAGGGGATGTGGCGGCACGCCTCGTCCAGCGACAGTTTCGCGGCCGCGGCGATCTCCGCCAGGGTGAGGGAGCGCCAGCCGCGCTCCTTGGCGAGGGCCAAGGCGGCATCGACCAGGGCCAAGCCGGGATCGGCCGGCGTCGTTCGGGCGGGGCGGGCGGCGGGAGCCTTCTTCGGCATCGTATGCGAGCACTCTCAAGCGGACGGAACAGGTGTCTAGACAAGGGTAAAGCCTCGACCGCCGTCGCGAAACGGTGAACTGGCGGGCCCGGTCCGGCGGTCAGCCGGCGGGCACCGCGATATCGGCCAGGATACCGCCGGTCAGCCGCTCCAGGGCGTCGGGAGTCAGCTCGAAGACGGCATTCGGCGCGCCGGCGGCGGCCCAGATCGTCGCATGGATGAACAGTTCGGCGTCGATCACCACCGTCGGCGGCACCGCATGGCCAATCGGGGCGACGCCGCCGATGGCATAGCCGGTCTTCTCGCGGACGAAGCCGGCATCGGCCCGCGCGATCTTCTCATGCCCCAGCCGTGGTGCCAGCACCCGCTGCAGCTTCGCCTCGTCGACCCGGTTGGCGCCGCTGGCCACCACCAGCACCGGCCGGCCGCTCTCGGCGGTTCGGAAGACCAGGGATTTGGCGATCTGCGCCACGGTGCAGCCGATCGCGGCGGCGGCATCGGCGGCGGTGCGGGTGCTCTCGTCGAAGGTGACGATGCGACGATCGGCTTCGTCCAGCTCGGCCAGCGCTTCCTGGAATCGTGTAATGCCGGCGCCTGTCTTGGCCATTGCGCCGCTCCTATCCCGCCAATTCGCGCGACCGCTTCGTCGCGGCGGCAATCGCCCGGTCGAAGAGCGGCTGCACACCGTCGGCCGCCATCAGCACTTCCAGCGCCGCCTGCGTGGTGCCGCCGGGACTGGTCACGTTGCGGCGCAACGTCGCCGCCGCTTCCTCGGACGCCGCCGCCAGGGCGCCGGAACCGACCACCGTCTGCCGCGCCAGGCGCATCGCCAGCGCCGTCGGCAGGCCGGCGGCGGCGCCGGCCTGTGCCAGCGTCTCGATCAGCAGGAAGACATAGGCCGGCCCGCCACCCGAAAGCGCCGTCACCGCGTCGATCAGCCCCTCATCCTCGACCCACTCGACGGCGCCGGCCGCCGCCATCAGCCGCCCGGCCAGATGGCGTTGGGCATCGTCGACATGGTCGTTGGCGACCATCACCGAGATCCCCTGGCCGATCGCCGCCGGGGTATTCGGCATCGCCCGGACGACGGCCGCCTCGGCACCGAGCAGATCGCCGAAATAGCCGAGGGTTCGGCCGGCGGCAATGGAGACGAAGGCGGTGCCGGGCGCGACGAAGCGGCGGTATGCCGGGACCACCGTGTCGGTCACCTGCGGCTTGACGGCGATGACGACGATCTCGGGGCGTGGTGCATCGGCCACGGCGTCTGCGGCATCATGGCGAACGACGCGCGGATCCCGCGGCAGGGTGGCGACGCTCGGCTCGACGACGTCGACATGATCGACGATCCCGGCGCGCAGCCAGCCATCGAGCAGCGCCCCGCCCATCTTGCCGCAGCCGACCAGTAGCAGGCGATGTCCCACACGTCCCCCTTTCGACCGCGGCCGTCATGCCACCACGGCCTAAGGGCCGCGGCGGGACCAACTCGGATTCTTGCGGACGATTCGCGCCGGACGCCCTCGCCCGGCGCGCCCGGATTCAGGCTTCGGCGACGGTATCGAGGATGGCGGCGGAAACGGCCTCCGGTGCGGTTTTACCGCCCCAGATGACGAATTGGAACGCCGGATAGAACCGCTCGCACTCGGTCAGCGCGATATCCACCAGATCCTCGAGCTGCTCGACGCTGGCGCCCTGGGCACCCCGCAGCAACGTCGTGTGGCGGAACATCGGCGTCTGTTCCTCGGTATCGATGTCGAAATGCCCCAACCACATGCGTTCGTTGATGGTCGCCAGCAACTCGTGGACCGCGCCGGCGCGGCCGGCCGGCACCTTCATGTCGTACTGGCAGCAGAACTGCATCGCGCTGATCTCGTCCTGCCAAAAGAAGAACATGCGGTAGTTGCACCAGCGCCCGGCGACTTCGACAAGCATCTCGTCGGTGCTGGCACGCTCGAACGCCCAATCGTTGGCGCTCACCATCTCTTCGAGAATATCCAGGGGGTTCTGGGTGAAGCTGGTGGATTCGATCGAGACCATCGACATGCTTCTAGCCCTCCGTGATCGGGCGCGCAAATATGTGCTTCGCGACCCGCCCAGTTCTACCAGATTTGGGGGTTAACCCGAGATCTGGTGGGTGGCCGGGCCTTGGCCACTAAGCGAGCACGGTGTCACAGGTACTCCGGCCCACGCAACACCAATTCAGCAGGTAAACGTGACCAATAAGTGAATTTGCCAGGAATACCCGACACCCATCCTTGGGAGTACCCGTGGACCGGCGCCTCAGTCGCTGCTTGCGACCGGACGGCGCCGGGACTTTGCGGCCGTGGCTTTTTTCGCCGCTGGTTCTTTTTTTTCGTCCGCCTTGACCACGGCCGGCGGCTTTTCCGTCGGCGCGCCGCCCAGCCGGCGCTCCAACGCCTCGACGCGCGCCACCAGCGCCTCCTGCTCGCGACGGGCGTTGGCCGCCAGTTCGCGGACCACCTCGAATTCCTCGCGGCTGACCAGGTCCATGCGCGACAGCAGGCGCTCGAAGCGCTGGCGCATCTGCGCCTCGACCTCGTCGCGCACCCCGGTCACCGCGCCCACCGCGCCGGCGGCGACCCGCGCCATGTCATCGAGAAGCTTGTTGTCGACCTGCATCTTGCCCCAATTGTCCTACAGCTTTGGCGGCGCAGTATGGCGACCGGCCGGTTGCGTTGCAACCGCGCCCCCCGGCCCCCTATAT
>JABDIP010000155.1 GCA_013003675.1 Inquilinus sp. | reverse complement strand
GACGGCGATCTGATCGACCGCCAGCCCCGGCATGTTGTGCATGCCATAGACCGCCTCGGCAGGGAACCGTTCGAACAGCCCCTCCTCGACCATCACCCGGCCGCCACCGCGCCCCTCCTCCGCCGGTTGGAAGACGAAATGCACGGTGCCGTCGAAGCGCCGGGTCTCGGCCAGATAGCGCGCCGCGCCGAGCAGCATCGCCGTATGCCCGTCATGGCCGCAGGCATGCATCCGGCCGGCGTGGCGCGAGGCATAGGGCAGCGCCGTCTTCTCCGGCATCGGCAAGGCATCCATATCGGCGCGCAGCGCGATGGATCGGCGCCCCTCGCCCCGCCTCAGGGTGCCGACGACACCGGTAACGGCGAGCCCGCGATCGACCTCGATGCCCCATTCCGCCAGCTTCGCGGCGACCACATCGGCGGTCCGCCGTTCCTCGAAGGCCAGTTCCGGATGCGCGTGCAGATCGCGGCGCAGCGCCGTCAGCTCGTCCAGATAGCCCTCGATCACGCGGTTGAACGGCATCGCGGTCCCGTCAGCCGGCGGGCCTCGGCGGCACACCGCCACGGACCGCCCCGGCGGCAATGGTGTCGTAGAGCCCGAGGAAGGCGCGCGGCAGCCGCCGGCTGTTGGACATGGCCAGCCACAGGCGCAGCAGATGCCGGCGGCGGGCCGGCTCGGCATGGTCCTCGAAGGCGGTGCGCGCGTGCAGCACCCGGTAGTTGTTGAGGAACTGCATGTCGCCGGGCTCGAACGCCATGTCCAGGGCGAGGGCGGGGTCGGCGGCGGTCCGGTCGAACAGGTCGAGCGCGGCGACCTGCTCGGGCGTCAACCGCGGCACCTCGGCGAAGCGCTGGGCGCCCTCGATGTAGTCGCGGACATAGCGCACGGCGAACGTGCCATCCTCTTCCATGAAGACCGGCATCTCGACCCAGCCGCGTTCGCCGGGCGGCTCCTCGCCACGGCGATCGGCGCAGAAGGGTCGGTGCAGCACGGCCAGCAGGTCCGGCCGGTCGCGGGCGATGGCGTCGCGCACGGCCGGCGCGCTGACGACCCGGCTGGCGCCGCCCGATTTCGGCTTCTGCAGGCAGAGCAGCCCGACGCAGTCGCAGCGGTCGGTGTGGAACAGCAGGCGGGCCCGGGTCTCATAGCCGCGCACCAGCGGGTCGGCGATGTCGCCGCCCAGATCGCGGACATGGCCCAGCATGTCGCCCTTGCGGCTCTGCGATACCGCGGTGCCGAGATGGGTGCCGAGTCCCCAGAACGCCAACGCCGCCCGGCCCTCCCCGTACCGCTCGACCGGCAGACCGCGGATCAGCACGAAGCCGCGCCCCTCTTTCAGCTCCGCCGCGATCCCGGCCAGGGTCCGGGACAGCGACGGCAGCGGGAAATCGGCGCGGCGGATCGCTTCGAGCGGCCGGCCGGTCGCCTCGGCGATGGCCAGCGCGGCATCGATCTCGGCGATCCGTGCCGCGCCCAGGCGGATGATCCAGTCGTCGCGCCCGGCGAAGTCGCGGGCGGTCCAGGCGGCGGGCGAGGTGGCGGTCAGGGTCTGCGGCAAATCTCGCTCCGCGAGGATGGAAAAACGGATGATCGAAGGCGGCGCCCAGTGTACGACGGCAAGACCGTTGCGCAAGCTGGGAGCACCGATGACCGCCGCCGATGGCACGCCACCGCTCGCCTTCTGGCAGGATTTGCTGCCGCCGGGGCCGCCGGAGCGTCCTCCGTACCGCGACGCCTATGTCGCCCGGTTGCCGGACGGCCGCGGCATCCTGCTGCCGCTGCGGCCGCTGCCGGACGCGCCGGATCGCGCGGTCGCCTCGCTGATCGTCAACCAGGCCGGCTTCGCCGTCGAGCAGGCCGTGATCGACGCCATGGCGGAGCGGGCCCGGACCATCGCCGCCGATATCGTCGTCGGCCTGCCGACCCTCGGCCTCGGCCTGGCGCGCGGGGTGGCGCTGGCGCTCGGCCATCGGCGCTATGTCGCGCTCGGCAACTCCCGCAAGTACTGGTATCTCGACACGCTGTCGGTGCCCAGCCGGTCGATCACCAGCCCCGGCGACGGCAAGTCCCTCTACATCGACCCCCGGCTGGTGCCGCTGGTCGAGGGCCGCCGCGTGCTGGTGATCGACGATGTGGTCAGCACCGGCGGCTCGCTGACCGCGGCGATCGACCTTCTGGACCGGCTCGATGCGACGACTGCCGGGATCGTCGTGGCGATGACCCAGACCCGGCGGTGGCGGCGCTCGCCCGCCGTTTCCCGCTTCGCCGACGGACTGGCCGGCGTGCTGGACACACCGGCGTTTCGCCGCGTCGACGGCGGGTGGCTGCCCGAGACCGAGACCCATTGAGCCGGCCTGCCGCTTGCGCGGCGGAGGGGCGGCACCCTACACATCCGCCAAGGTCCGCAGATGACAGGGCCGACGGGAGGGAGCGCCCGGATCGGACCGCCGACGCGGATGCCGACGGGAAGGCCCGGACAGGGAGAGTGACATGAACGGATTGTTCGCGCGGATTCTGTCCGCCACCGCCGGCCTGTTGCTGGCGACCGCGGCGCAAGGCCAGGAGCTGGTGATCGGATCGAAGGCCGAGCCGACCTCGCTCGATCCGCATTTCCACAGCCTGGTGACCAACATCGCCTTCTCGCGGCACCTGTTCGAGCCGCTGGTCCTCCAGGACGCCACCCAGCAGCTTCGGCCGGCCCTGGCCGAATCCTGGCGCGCGGTCGACGACACCACCTGGGAGTTCAAGCTGCGTCCCGGCGTCACCTGGCACGACGGCTCCCCCTTCACCGCCCGCGACGTGCTGTTCACCCTGGGCCGCGCCGGCGAGGTGCCGAACAGCCCCTCTTCCTTCAAGAGCTATACCGGGCCGATCACCGCGGCGCGGGCACCTGACGATCTGACGGTGCTGCTGGAAACCGCGGCGCCGGTGCCCCTGCTGCCAAACCTGCTCAGCCTGGTGATGATCGTGTCGGAGAAGCACGGTGCCAACGCCACCACCGACGACTACAACGCCGGCACGGCGGTCGTCGGCACCGGGCCCTATCGCCTGGTCGACTGGGCGCGGGCCGAGAGGCTGGTGCTGGAACGCAACGATTCCCATTGGGGCGAAGCGCCGGCCTTCGAGCGCGTCGTCTACCGGCCGATCAGCAACGACGCGGCGCGGGTCGCCGCCCTGCTGGCGGGCGACGTCGACATGATCGACGTGGTGCCGCCGGCCGACATCGCCGGCCTGCGCGCCAACCCCGATCTGACCGTCGCCGAGAGCGTGGCGAACCGGCTGTTGTTCCTGATGTTCGACAGCGACCGGGAAGTCTCGCCCATGGTCACGGCGCGCGACGGCGCGCCGATCGCCAACCCGTTCCTCGATGCGCGGGTCCGCCGCGCCGTGGACATGGCGATCAACCGGAATGCCATCGTCGACCGCCTCTTCGAGGGCAGCGCGTTGGCCACCGGCGACCTTGCCCCGCCCGGCTATTTCGGCACCAGCCCGGGCGTGCTCGAGCCGACGGATTTCGACCTGGAGGGCGCGCGCGCCCTGCTCGCCGAGGCCGGCCATGCCGACGGCTTCAAGGTCACGGTGAACGGCACCAACGACCGGTATATCAACGACCGCCAGGTGGTCCAGGCGCTGGCTCAGATGCTGAGCCGGCTGGGGCTCGAGGTGGAGGCCGAGACCGAGAGCCGGGCGACCTATTTCGGCAACGCCAACAAGCTGGAATACAGCCTGATGCTGCTCAGCTTCTCGCCCAACCCGGAAGTGCTGGGCATGCTGGAGGTGCTGCTGCACAGCTATGACCGCGACGCCGGTCTCGGCACCAACAACCGCGGCCGCTATTCCAATCCCGAGGTCGACCGGATGATCGTGGAGGCGCGCCAGACCGTCGACGCGGCGGCCCGCGAGCGGCTGGAACAACAGGCGGCGCAGCTCGCCGTCGGCGAGGACAAGGGTCTGCTGCCGCTCTACTACCAATACAACACCTGGGCCCTGCGCAAGGGCCTCGCCTACGAAGCCCGGACCGACGAGATGACCCTGGCGATGGGTGTCCGCCCGGCGAATTGAGGACACCACCGTCCGAAGTTGATACCCCTCTCCCCTGGCGGGAGAGGGAGGGACCCATGGCGCAGCCATGGGAGGGTGAGGAGTGCGCGCCAACGGCACGCTTGGGAAATCATCGGAAAGAACAGTACAAATTCCAAATGCGCGGCCGGCGCCGCGCGTCCCCTCACCCGGTTCGCTGACGCTCACCGACCTCTCCCGCAAGGGGAGAGGTGGTCGGAAGGATCGTGTCTATCCCGGCAGCGCCGCGAGAATCCGCTCCCGCCGGTCATTCGCCGCCGCCTTGATCGCGTCGGTGTCGGCGGTGAGCAGCCTGCGGTCTTCGACCACGATACGGCCGTCGACGGTCACCGTGCGCACATCGGCGGCGTTCGCTGCATAGACCAGCGCCGCGTAGGGGTCGTAGAGCGGCGTCATATGCGCGCCGGTGGCGTCGATCAGCACGATGTCGGCGCGCTTGCCCGGCTCGATCGAGCCGATCCGGTCGTCCAGTCCCAGCGCCCGGGCGCCGCCGATGGTCGCCATCGCCACCACCTCGCGCGCCGGCATCGCCGTGCGGTCGCCGGCGGTCAGCTTGTGCAGCTTCGCGACGTAGCCGAGCTGGCCGATCACGTCGAGGGTGTTGCCGCTCATCGGCCCGTCGGTGCCGAGTCCGACGGCGACACCGGCCGCCAGCATCGCCGGCACCGGTGCCACGCCCTTCGCCGCCTTGATATTGGCGACCATGTTGTGGGCGACCCCGGTGCCGCTCGCGGCCAGAAGGGCGATGTCGGCCTCGTCCACATGGATGCAATGGGCGCCGAGCAGGCGCGGACCGAGCAGGCCCAGGGAATCCAGATAGCCGACCGGCGTCAGCCCCGACCGTTCGCGGATCGTCGCCAGTTCCGCCTCGGTCTCGCACAGATGGATCAGGACCGGCGCGTTCTCGGCCGCCGACAGGTCGCGCACCGCCTTCAGCACCGCCGCCGGCAGCGTGTCCGGCGCATGGGGCGCCAGGGCCGGAATCACCAGATCGTGGCCCCGCCAGTCCGCCAGCAGGGCGCCCGCTCGCTCCAGCGCCTCGGCCGGGGTCGCCGCATCCGGGGCGGCATGGCCGATCACCGTCTGCCCGACCACCGCGCGCAGCCCGATCGCCGCCGCGGCCGCCGCCACCTCCTCCTCGAAGAAGTACATGTCGGCGAAACAGGTCACCCCGCCAAGCACCATCTCCAGGCATCCCAGCAACGCCCCGTCATGGACAGAGTCGCTGTCGACGACGCGCGATTCCAGCGGCCAGATGAACCGCCGCAGCCGGTCCGGCTCATCGTCGCCGAGGCCGCGAAACAGCGTCATGGCGGCGTGGGTGTGGGTATTGATCATGCCCGGCAGCACCAGGCAGCCGGTCGCATCGATGGTCCGCGCCGCCTCGACCTGCCCGGCGATCGCCGGCGGGCCGACCGCGACGATGGCGCCCGCCTCGACCAGCACCGCGCCGGGCGAGAGTTCCCGACGGTCGGCGTCCATCGTCAGCACATGGCCGCCGACAATCGCCAGATCGACCATTGCCGCCGGGCGCCCGGCCTATTTGGTGCCGAACATCCGGTCGCCGGCGTCGCCAAGGCCCGGCATGATATAGGCGTGGTCGTTCAGCCCGCGGTCGAGCGCCGCGGTATAGACCGGCACGTCCGGGTGGGCAGCGTGGAAGGTGCGCACCCCTTCCGGCGCCGAGACCAGCGCCATGAAGCGGATCTGGGCGTCGCCGACGCCGTGCTTGTTCAGCACGTCGACCGCGTGCACCGCCGAATTGCCGGTCGCCAGCATCGGGTCGACGACGATGAACAGCCGCCCCTCCGCCGCCGGCAGCTTGACCAGGTACTCGACCGGCATCTTGGTTTCCGGATCGCGGTAGAGGCCGACATGGCCGACCCGGGCCGCGGGAATCAGCTCGGCCAGCCCCTCAACCATGCCGAGCCCGGCGCGCAGGATCGGTACCAGCGCCACCTTCTTGCCGGCGATCACCGGCGCGTCCATCGCCTCCAGCGGCGTCTCGATCGGCTCGGTGGTCAGCGGCAGGTCGCGGGTGATCTCGTACCCCATCAGCAGCGCGATCTCGCGCAGCAGGGTGCGGAAGCCCATGGTCGACCGGGTCCGGTCGCGCATGTGGCTCAGCTTGTGCTGGATCAGCGGGTGGTCGACGACGTACAGGTTCGGGAAGTCGGGTTCGGTGCGCATGGTCTCACGGGGTCGGTCGGCGGGAGAAGTGCGGCGACCATAAACCGCCCTCCGGCCGGCGCCAAGCGGGCCCTTGGGTCCACCGGATATCAGACCGCGAGCCACTCCTTCTCCGCCGCGTCGAGCGTGCACGAACCGATCGCCGCGCGCACCTCCGCCATCAGCCGGTTCATCGTCGCCACGTTGTGGATCGACAGCAGGGTCGCCGACAGCACCTCGCCGGCCCGGACCAGATGGTTGAGATAGGCGCGGCTGTAGGTGGCGCAGGTGGCGCAGCCGCAGCTCTCGTCGATCGGCCCGGCATCGTCGCGGAAGCGGGTGTTGCGCAGATTGATCCGCTCGTTCCCGGCACCCTTCATCAGCGCCCAGCCATGGCGGGCCACCCGGGTCGGGTGGACGCAGTCGAAGGTGTCGATGCCGAGGCGCACGCCGGCGAAGATGTCGGCGAAGCCACCGATGCCGAGCAGATGTACCGGACGGTCCGGGTGGATATGCGGCGCGCAGTAGGAGACCACCTCGTACATCTGGTCCTTGTGGGCGCCCAGCGAGCCGCCGACGGCGGTGCCGAAGAACGGCCGGCCGGCGGTGTATTCGGTGCTCTCGCGCCGAAGGTCGGGATAGACGCCGCCCTGGATGACGCCGTAGAGCGCCTGGGCCCCGTCGTCGCCGCGGGCGAATTCGGCCAGGCTGCGGTCGCCCCAGCGATGGCTCATCGCCATCGACCGGGCGGTGTAGTCGCGCTCGACATGGAACGGCGTGCATTCGTCGAGCTGCACGATCAAATCGGCGCCCAGTTTGCGCTGGATCTCGATCGAGCTCTCCGGCGTCAGGAACAGCTTCGAGCCGTCGAGATAGGAGCGGAACTCCGCCCCCTCCTCGGTGATCCTGGTCAGCGCGGGCGGGCGGGCGGCCTTGCCGTTCGCCGCGGCATCCCGGTTGCGACGGCCCTTGATCTCGTCGGCGACCCCGCCATGGCCCATGGAGAATATCTGGAAGCCGCCGCTGTCGGTCAGCATCGGCCCGTCCCAGCCCATGAAGGCGTGCAAGCCCCCGAGCTTTGCGATCCGCTCGGCGCCCGGCTGGATCATCAGGTGGTAGGTGTTGGCGAGGATGATCCCGGTGCCGGCCTCGCGCATCTGCCCCGGCGTCACCCCTTTGATCGCCGCCTTGGTGCCGCAGAAGATGAAGTTCGGCGTCTCGATCGACCCGTGCGGCGTGGTCAGCCGGCCGGTCCGGGCGCGGCTGTCGGGGTCGCGCCGGCCGATCTCGAAGCCGAACCCGCCGCCGTCACTCATATTGCTCCGGCAGCCGGAAGGTCTGCGGGTGGATTGCGAAGCGGGCGAGATAGAGGAACGGCGTGTCGAGCGCCGCCACCGCCACCCGCAGCACATAGGTGCCGAGGATGAAGGTGAAGACCAGCGGCTGCCAGGCCATCGGCTGCGCGGCGAAGACGACCCAGGCGAGCACGCTGAAGATGGTGTTGTCGACCAGGCCGGAGATCATCGTCGAGGCGTTGTTGCGCAGCCACAGGTGCCGGCCGCGGGTCATCACCCCGATCAGCCGGAAGATCCAGATGTCGTGAAACTGGCTGACCAGGTAGGCGACCATGCCGGCGGCGAACAGCGCCGGGGCCGGGGTGTACAGCGCCGCCAGGGCGTCGTGGTTGCCGAGCGCCCAGGCCAGCCCCTCGCCGGCCTCGGCCCCGGTCATCGGCCGGAAACCAAGGGTCAGCACCACCAGACCGGTCCAGATCAGATAGCCGGCGAAGCCGATCAGCACCGCCCGGCGGGCGACCCGGCGCCCGAAATGCTCGGTCAGGATGTCGGTGCACAGGAAGGTCGAGGAAAACAGCACCGTGCCCAGCGCCACCGGGCTGCCGAACGCGGGCAGATGCAGGAACCCGCCGGCCTCGGCGAGGTACGGAAACTGCACCTGCTTCATCACCTGCAGATTGGCGCCGATGATGGCGATGACGATGTAGACGTAGAGACCGGCCTCGCCGAACAGCCGCAGCATTGCCAGGATGGCGAGGAAGCAGAACAGCAGCAGCAACAGCAGCACCGCCTCCGGCGGCAGCGCCTGCAGGCTGGCGATGATCTGGTCGGGCGACAGGCTGAGCATGGCGGCGGTCTCCCGTGGCCCGCCCGCCATCGGCGCGGCCACTACGAAAAAAGCCCGCGCCGGGAGCGCGGGCCGTGTCTCGACGAATGGGCCGCGCCGATCAGGCGGCGGCTTCGGCCTTCGCCTTCACCAGCCGGCGCTTCATGCCGCGCAGCCGGGTCGGCAGATCGGCCGTCTTGGCCTTCAGCAGATACTGGTCGAGGCCGCCGCGATGCTCGATGGTCCGGATCGCCTGGGTCGACAGCTTCATCCGCACGCTCTCGCCCAGCGTCTCCGACAGCAGGCTGGCGACCTGCAAATTCGGCAGATAGCGCCGGCGCGACTTGATGTTGGAGTGGCTGACATTGTTGCCGGCCTGCACGCCCTTGCCGGTCAGTGCGCAGCGTCGTGCCATCGGTCTGGTCCTCGAAGAATGCCGCAAAAAATCGGGCCGGACAGCGCGCTGGCCGGCGGACGCGGTGGTATAGGCGAGCCGGCGCGGGAGGTCAAGGCGGATGGTCCGATGGCACGGCACTACTCGGCCTGGTTCCGGTCGATTGCGGAGAGCCGGTGCATAGCCTGCCGCGTGGCCGGATAGAGGGCGCTGAAGATCGCGTACATTTGGTCGTAGTAATCCACGTCCCCTGGCCGTGGACAGATCGGTTCTTCGGCGCGAACCCAGTCCGCTGCCAGCGATTCAAGGTGCGCGCCGGTCAGTCCGGCTATCGCGAGCATCGCGGCGCCTTGGGCGGAGGCGTCCGGAGTTGCCACCGGCGTCACCGGACGCGCCAGCATCGAGGCCAGGATATCAAGCCATAATCCGCCGCGAACTCCACCGCCGGCGACTCGTATGGTGCTGGCGCGCGGTCCCGTCTCCTCGATTCGTTCGACCAGTTGTCGCAGGGCGAAACAGACCCCTTCCAGCACCGCCCGGGCGAGATGCCGGCGGTCGTGGCGGGCGGTCAGCCCTATCCAGCCGCCACGGGCCTGCGGATCGTTGTGCGGCGCCCTTTCGCCGGTCAGATACGGCAGAAAGATCAACCCGTCGGCGCCGGGCGATACGGCTCTCGCGTCGTCTAGAATCGCCGCATACCCGTCGACGGATTCGGCGGCTATCTTGTCTCGATACCATTGGACCGCGCCGCCGGCCGACAGCACGCCGCCCATGATCTGCCAGGTTCCGGGCAAAGCATGGCAAAAGGTGTGGAAGGCGCCCGACGGGTCGATCACGGCGTCCGGGGACGCCGCCGATACTACCGCCGAGGTTCCAAGTATGATGGCCAGGGTACCCGGCTCGACGACGCCGCAGCCGATCGCCGCGGCGGCCTGGTCCGATGCGCCCGTCACGACCGGAACGCCCGCCGGCAATCCGGTCCGGGACGCCGATTGTTTCGCGACATCGCCGGAAACCGCCGCCGAATCTGCGACCGGCGGCAACCAGTCGGGCGGAACTCCGAGCGCATTGAGCGTCTCGCGCGACCAGTTGCCCCGTCGCACATCGAAAAGGTTGGTGCCGGAGGCGTCGCTGGGATCCGTGCCCGGCACGCCTGTCAGGCGGAATCGGAT
>JABDIP010000101.1 GCA_013003675.1 Inquilinus sp. | reverse complement strand
CGGCCCCCGCCGAACCGCGAAAACGCGCTCCAGGCCTCCCGGCGATGCTCGCCACCGCCGGCCAGAAGCCGAGGCCGGGGCCAGCGATCGGGAGACAATCGACATGACAACCTATTCCGAAGCCGCCACCGTCGTCGGGACGATCAACAAGAACTGGGCGATGACCAATTATGGCGACGGCTACGCGTGGCTGAAGGGCCCGAACGGCGGGCCGAAGATCGCCAGCGGCCCACAGAAGGAGAAGGACGGCAAGCTGGAGAAGGGCTGCCTCGCCTTCCTCGGCAACCTGAAAGGCAAGGACGAGGTCGTCAAGGTCGGGACCCAGATCGCCGGCAATCAGGCCGGTTGCTGCACCACCTGCTCGTTCGGCACCGCCTTCCTGCTGATGAAGGAGCAGAAGCTGGACAGCAAGGCGCGGGTCGAGATCGTCGCCCAGGGCGGCGGCGGCAGCGGCATCGACTCCGGCCACACCTTCATCATCGTCGGCCGCGAGGGCACCAGCTCGATCCAAGGCGCCGGGGTGAAGAAGAGCCGGCGCATCGACAACGCCCATGGCACCTGGGGCGACGACGCCTTCGTGGTCGACACCTGGCTCGGCATCCTGGGCAACCCCGGCATCTACGAAAAGGTCGCAGCCAAGGGCCCGCACCACAAGTTCATCGATTTCGCCGGCCTCGACGTGCATTTCGACAGCAAGGCCGACTGAGCTACTCCCCGGCCGCCGCCTGCCGGTGCTGCTCGGCCGGCAGGTCGAATTGCAGGGCGGCGAGGCGGGCGTAGAGGCCGCCCTGGGCGATCAGCTCGGCGTGGCGGCCGGTGGCGACCAGCCTTCCGGCCTCGAGCACGGCGATGCGGTCGACGTTCTGCACCGTGGCCAGGCGGTGGGCGATGACCAGGGTGGTGCGGCCGCGCATCAGCCGGGTCAGCGCCTGTTGCACCACCTGCTCGCTCTCGGCGTCGAGCGCGCTGGTCGCCTCGTCGAGCAGCAGCACCGCGGGGTCGCGCAGGATGGCGCGGGCGATGGCGATGCGCTGGCGCTGGCCGCCGGACAGCCGCACCCCCTTCTCGCCGAGGAAGGTGGCGAAGCCCTTCGGCAGCGCCTCGATGAACTCCAGCGCGTGGGCCGCCTCGGCCGCCGCGCGCACCTCCGCGTCGGTGGCGTCGGGCCGGCCGTAGCGGATGTTGCTGAGCGCGTCGGTTGAGAAGATCACCGGGTCCTGCGGCACCAGGCCGAGGCGCGCGCGCAACGCGGTCGGCTCGGCCTGGCGGATATCGACGCCGTCGAGGCGGATGGCGCCGGCCTGCGGGTCGTAGAAGCGCAGCAGGAGCTGGATCACCGTGGTCTTGCCGGCACCGGACGGGCCGACCAGGGCGACCGACTCGCCGGGGCGGACTTCCAGGCCGAAATCCTCCAGCGCCGACTCGTCGGGCCGCGAGGGGTAGTGGAAGCGCACGGCCTCGAAGGCGATCGCCCCGCGCGCCGGTTCCGGCAGCGGCGTCGGATCGGCCGGCGCCTGGATCGCCGGCACCTCGGCGAGCAGTTCGAACAGCCGCTCGGTGGCGCCGGCGGCGCGCTGCAGATCGCCGATTACCTCGCTCAGCGCGCCGGTCGAGCCGGCGACGGCGACCGCATAGAAGACGAAGGAGGACAGCTCGCCGGGGCTGATCCGGCCGGCCAGCACATCGTGGCCGCCGACCCAGAGGATCACCCCGACGGCGCCGAATACCATCAGGATGACCACGGCGGTGAGCGTCGCGCGGGCGGCGACGCGGCGCACCGAGGTGGCGAACGCCGCCTCGACCCGGCCCCGGAAGGCGTCCTGCTCCAGCGCCTCGTGGCCGAAGGCCTGGACCGTGCGGATGCCGTAGAGGGTTTCATCGATATGGGCGCCGACATCGGCGATGCGGTCCTGGCTCTCGCGGCTCAGGCGCCGGACCCGGCGGCCATAGGTGAGGATCGGCACCAGCACCAGCGGCACGACCAGGGCGACCAGGCCGGCCAGCTTCGGGCTGGTCACCAGCAGCATCACCGTGCCGCCGACGAACATCAGCAGGTTGCGCAGGAAGATCGAGGCCGAGGAGCCGACGACGACCTGCAGCACCGAGGTGTCGGCGGTCAGCCGCGAGACGATCTCGGCGGTCTTGTTGGTCTCGTAGAAGCCGGGGTGCAGGCGGACGACGTTGGCATAGACGTCGCGGCGCAGATCGGCGATCACCCGCTCGCCGATCCAGGAGACCAGGTAGAAGCGGGTGAAGCTGCCGATCGCCAGCACCGCGACCACGGCGAGCAGCACCAACAGCGCCCGGTCGAGCAGGGCCGGGTCGCCGCCGTCGACGAAGCCCTGGTCGACCAGGGTGCGCAGGCCGACACCCATGGCCAGCACGGTGCCGGCGGTGACGATGAGGGCGATGGTGGCGGCGACGATGGCCCAGCGATAGGGCAGCAGATAGGGCCACAGCCGGCGCATCGGCTTCAGGTCGGCACGCTTTTCCCGCGGCGCCAGCCCGCCGCCCGGAACGCCCGCGCCGCCGGCCGGTTTGCCGGCCTTGCCGTCGGCCTCGATATAGGTGCCTTCGCGGAACACGCCCCTGGCCGCCTTTCCAACCCGTCGCCCCATGCCGCGCCGTCCCGGCGGGCCCGCTGGTATAGCAACCGCCCGGCGCGGCAACAACAAACGTGGCCGTGAGGGCCGGGCACGGCAAGGGGCCGGCCGGGCGCGCGGGGGGCTAGGGCGCCACCGGGGATCGCCACGCGCCGTCGAACCACATCTGCCGGAAGGCGGCAGGCTGGGCGTAGTCGAGATCGAGGCCGTGCCGGGTGCCGGGGCGGCGGAAGCAATTCGCCCGGTATTGCCAGACCACGACCTGACAGCCGGCATCGGCGGGCCCCGGGCTGAAGGTCGGCGGGAAGACATCCTCGCCCGGCTCGGGATCGCCATAGCGGCGCGGCTCGTTGGCCCACACGAAGCGCGACACGCGGTCGGCCGCCGGCAGGTCGCCGCGCATCAGGGCGTCGAGTTCCTGCTGCTGATAGTCGGCCGAGGCGCGCGCCAGGCTGCCGCCGAACCGGTCCTCGACGCGCTGGGCGAAGGGTGGCCCGTCGTCGCGCCAGCGGCGCCGCAGATCCTCGCGACGGACCCGGGTGCCGAGCGGGTCGAGACCGAGCCGGTCGAGATCGGGACGCTCCATGATCCGATAGGGCCGGCCATAGATGCCGCCGGCGCCGGCGAAGCGGGCGGTGCGCATGCGGTCGAACCAGCCGCGAATCCACTCCGGATGGACCCGCCAATCCTCCAGATCGGCGTAGATGCGCACGCCGTCGGGCACCCGCACGCCGAGCGCGCCGGTGCGGTTGTCGGCCCGGTCGATGGCGCGCTGCGCCGCGTCGCGGCCGAACTGGAAGGCCCGCTGGCGGTCGCGCGGTCGGTTGGAGTCCGCGTCGACCGCCCGGGCGTCGCGGCGGCCGTTGAAGACGATCAGGATCTTGCAGTTGCGGTCGCGCAGGAACGGCACCTCGTCCGGCTGCAATTCGGAATTGCCGCCGCCGATATACCGGCACCAGAAATCGGGCGCCCGGCCGAGCCGCCGGATCACATAGTCGTGGCGTTTGATCGACGCGCCGTCGTATCGCAGCGGGCCGTTGGCCGGCGCCGCCGTGTCGACGCCCCAGAAGATGCCGCTGGGTATTGCCATCGGCCTGCTCCCCAATCGCCCGGGAATATCCGAAAAACCGACGTTCCCCGCAATCCTACGCTGCAATCGGCGGTTTGCCCAGCCGGCCGGATGGCGCTTGCATCCTCGGCGCGGCTTGGCTATACACCGCGCCTGTTTTCAATCGGAGGGCCGCGGCGATGAAGGCCGATATTCACCCCGAATACCACGAGATCACGGTCGTCATGACCGATGGGACCGAGTTCAAGACGCGCAGCACCTATGGCAAGGAAGGTGACTCGATCCGTCTCGACATCGACATCAAGACCCACCCGGCCTGGACCGGCGTGCACCGGGTCGTCGACCGCGGCGGCCAGGTGGCGAAGTTCAACAAGCGCTTCGCCGGGCTCGGCCTGAAGCAGGACTGACCGCCAAAGCCGGCCCCAACGGTCGAAGAACGCCGAAGGGCGCCCATCGGGCGCCCTTTATCGTTTCCCCCGCACCATCCGGCCAGGGATTCGACACCGCTGCCGGGTTCGGCCCGCGCGTAGGCTCAGCCTTGCGGCAGGAACGTGCTCAGGACGCCGGTCTTCGACGCGCCGCGCGGATACCGTTGGTGATGGACGGACAGGATGGCCTTCGTGTCCAACTGATAGAGAAACCGCTCCGAGCTGAACAGGCTCCGCAGGAGTTTCTCCGTCGTGCCCGTCATGCTGCGCGACAGCACGAAGGTGGGGAAATAATCGGTCGTCAGGCAAAGGAACCGGTAGTCGGTGGAGGCGACAAAATCCGCCACCGCCCGGATGACGCCGAAACTGTCGGCTTGGTCGGTGAAATCGTGCCCGAGGATCAGGCCGTCCTCGCGCAGCTTCGGCGCCCAGGCCCGCAAATCCGCGAGCGCGCCTTCATAGGAATGGTCGGCATCGATGTAGATCCAGTCGATCTCGCCGTCCGGGTACCGGTCGGCGGCCGGCACCGAGAGCGACCGGCAGGCCTCGATGCGGGAGAACGGCGAGTGCAGCTTGAGGCTGCGCGGCAACGACTTGGCGAGCTTGTCGAACCGGGCCGCCTCCAACTGCTTGAGCTT
>JABDIP010000042.1 GCA_013003675.1 Inquilinus sp. | reverse complement strand
GCCCAGCCAGGCCGCCCTGCTGGCCGGGATGGGCCGCGTGCTGGTCGACAAAGGCGTGCCGTTGAGCGCGATGTCGCTGACCGTGCAGGCGCTTCATCCGCTGCTCGCCGGCTCGGTCTATTGGTGGCGAGAGGCCGGCGACCGGGTAGTGGAAGAGCCGCATTTCCACGGCGTCGACCCGTTCGGCACGATTTCACTTCGCGCGCCGGCGCGGGCCGAAACGACCGGCACGGAGATCGCTGCCCCGGTTCTCTGCGGCGACGGCGGCCGACACCGGCTCGCCTGGACCACCGAGCGGCGCGACGGCTTCACCGATGCCGAGACCGCCATGCTCGCGCATGTCGCGCTCGCCCTGGCGCCGCCGCTCGAAGCGCTGGCCACCCGCGAGACGGCGACGGCGCTGCTGGAGACCTATCTCGGCCGCCGCTCCGGCGCCCGGGTGCTGGCCGGCGAGATTCATCGCGGCAGCGGCGAGACCGTCGACGCCGTGCTGTGGCTGTCCGATCTGCGCGATTTCACGATGCTGTCCGAACGCCTGCCCGGCGCCGAAATCATCGCCCTGCTGAATGCCCATTTCGAGCGGCTGGTCGGGCCGATCAAGGCATTCCGCGGCGAGGTTCTGAAGTTCATCGGCGACGGGCTGCTGGCGATCTTCCCGACCGACGACGGCGGACCGGCGCGCGCCGCCACCGCGGCGGTGAACGCGGTGCGGGCGGCACGGGCGGGCATGGCCGGGCTGGCGGCGGAGTCGAAGGCGGCCGGCCGGCCAACGCTGGAGTTCGGCGTGGCGCTGCATGTCGGGCCGGTCATCTACGGCAATATCGGCGCGCCGGACCGGCTCGATTTCACCGTCGTCGGCCCGACGGTGAACGCCGCCGCCCGCATCGAGCCGTTGTGCAAGACCCTGGGCGTGCCGGTGCTCGCTTCCGCCGCCTTCGCCGCCGCGGCCGCCGAGTCCGGGCACCGTCTGGCCTCGCTCGGCCGCCACCGCCTGCGCGGCATTGACGACCCGGCGGAACTGTTCACCATGCCGGAATTCGCCAGCCACCAGAGAGAACCGGAGTCAAAGTGAAAGTCCTGCCGCAGATCCCGCTCGATCCGCCGCCCGCGCCCTCGGCGGCGGAAATGCAGCGCCGCGCCGACACGTACTACGCGGAGATCCGCCGCCGCCGTACGGTGCGCGATTTCTCCGACCGGCCGGTGCCGCGCCCGGTGATCGAAACCTGCCTGCGCGCCGCCGGCACCGCCCCGTCCGGCGCCAACAAGCAGCCCTGGCATTTCGCCATCGTCGGCGATCCCGCGATCAAGCGGCGCATCCGCGAAGCCGCCGAGGCGGAAGAGCGCGCCTTCTATGCCGGCAAGGCGGGCGACGAGTGGCTGGCCGCCCTGGCGCCGCTGGGCACCGACGCGGAGAAGCCGTTCCTGGAGATCGCCCCCTGGTTGATCGTCGTCTTCCAGCAGAATTACGGGCTCGGGCCGAACGGCAAGCGGACCAAGCACTACTACGTCCAGGAAAGCGTGGGCCTCGCCACCGGGTTCCTGATCGCCGCATTGCACCATTGCGGCCTCGCCACCCTGACCCACACGCCGAGCCCGATGAAGTTCCTCGGCGAGATCCTCGGCCGGCCGGCGAACGAGCGGGCGGTGATGATCCTGGTCGCCGGCCACCCGGCCGAAGGCGCGACGGTGCCGGCGATCGACAAGAAGCCGCTCGACGCCATCGCGAGCTTCCACTGATGCCGATCCATTTCGCCGAGTCCGAGCTGGCCGATCGCCGGGCCCGCGCCTGCGCGGCGATGGCCGCGCGCGGCCTCGACGGCATGCTGCTGTTCCGCCAGGAGAGCCTGTACTACCTGACCGGCTACGACACCTTCGGCTACGTCTATTTCCAATGCCTGTTTCTCGGCGCCGACGGGGCGATGACCCTGCTGACCCGGGCGCCGGATTTGCGCCAGGCGCACTTCACCTCGGTGATCGAGGATGTGTGGGTGTGGACCGACGAACAGGGCGCGACGCCGGAGGCGCGGCTCCTCGATATCCTGGTCGAACGGGGCGCGAAGGGGAAAAGACTGGGCGTCGAATGGCACGCCTATGGGCTGACCGCGCAACTCGGCTTCCGGCTGGCGGCGGCGTTGGACGGGTTCTGCGCCACGGAAGACGCCTCCGACCTGGTCTCGCGCCTGCGGCTGGTGAAGAGCCCGGCCGAGCTCGGCTATGTCCGCCGTGCCGGCGAACTGGCCGACGCCGCCTATGACGAGGCGAGGCGGCTGGCCGCGCCCGGCGCCTTCGAGGGCGACATCCTGGCCGCCATGCAGGGCGCGGTGTTTCGCGGCGGCGGCGACGACCCGGCGAACGAGACGATCATCGGCTCCGGGCCCGGCGCGCTGATGTGCCGCTATTTCACCGGCCGCCGCCACCTCGCCGCCGACGACCAGCTCACCCTGGAATTCGCCGGCGTCTATCGCCACTACCACGCCTGCCTGATGCGCACGATCCGGATCGGCGAGCCGCCGCCGCACCAGGTGGCGATGCACGCGGCGGCGCTGGACTCGCTGGCGGCGGCCAAGGCGGCGCTCAAGCCCGGCCGGCCGATCGGCGAGGTGTTCGACGCCCATGCGACAGTGCTCGACCGAGCCGGCCTCGGCCCGCACCGGATGAACGCCTGCGGCTACAGCCTCGGCGCGACCTATGCGCCTAACTGGATGGACTGGCCGATGTTCTATCGCGGCAACCCGGAGCCGGCGGCGCCGGGCATGGTGTTCTTCATCCACATCATCGTCTTCGACAGCGACGCCGGGCTCGCCATGACCAGCGGCCAGACGGTCGAGGTGACCGCCGAGGGCTGCGCGCCGCTGACCCACGCGCCGCTGGAACTGGCGGTACGATAGCGGCGGGCCGATCGGGAACCCGCGAGGAGATTCCATGACGACCGAGACCCGCCCCATCGCCCTGGTCACCGGCGCGTCGGCCGGGATCGGCGCCGAGTTGGCCGCCCGTGCCGCCGCCGACGGGTTCGATCTGGTGCTGACGGCACGGCGGACGGCGCCGCTGGAGGCGCTGGCCGAGCGCCTGCGGAAACGTTATGGCGCGGAGTCGACGATCATCGCCGCCGATCTGGCGACCGCGCGCGGGCCCGCGGGCCTGCTGAAGGAGATCGCGGGTCGTGGTCTCGCCATCGACGTGCTGGTCAACAATGCCGGGTTCGGCGCGGCCGGCCGTTTCGACATGATGGACGCGAAGACCGTCGACGGCATGATCGCGGTCAACATCGCCGCCGTCACCCGGCTGGCCCGCGCACTGCTGCCCGGCATGCTGGAGCGGCCGCGCGGCGGCGTGCTGAACGTCGCCTCCACCGCCGCCTTCCAGCCGGGGCCGATGATGGCCGTCTACTACGCCACCAAGTCCTATGTGCTGTCCTTCTCGGAGGCGCGCTGGGAGGAGACGCGCGGCAGCGGCGTCACGGTGACGGCGCTCTGCCCGGGCCCGACCCGCACGGAGTTCCAGGCCCGCGCGAAGATGGAGGACATGCCGCTGTTCAGGGG
>JABDIP010000029.1 GCA_013003675.1 Inquilinus sp. | reverse complement strand
GGCCCGGCTGATCCTGCAGTTCATCGATCAGACCGACCAGCGGAACCTGGAGATGCAGTTCGCGCAGAGCCAGAAGATGCAGGCCGTTGGCCAGCTCGCCGGCGGCGTGGCGCATGATTTCAACAATCTGCTGACGGCGATGATCGGCTTCTGCGATCTGCTCCTGCTCCGTCACAAGCCGGGCGACGCCTCGTTCGGCGACATCATGCAGATCAAGCAGAACGCCAATCGCGCCGCCAATCTGGTCCGCCAGTTGCTTGCCTTTTCCCGTCAGCAGACGCTGCAGCCGCGGGTCCTGAACATCACCGACGTGCTGGCCGAGCTGTCGAACCTGCTGCGCCGGCTGATCGGTGAGAACATCGAGCTGAAGATGGTGCATGGGCGCGAGCTGGGGCAGGTAAAGGTCGACCAGGGCCAGCTCGAGCAGGTGATCATCAACCTCGCCGTCAACGCCCGCGACGCCATGGCGGAGGGCGGCACGCTGACGATCCGCACCGCCAACCAGACGGTGACCCGCCATATGCGCCGGGGCACCGACGAGATGCCGCCGGGTACCTATGTGGCGATCGAGGTCACCGATACCGGCACCGGCATTCCGAAGAAGAACCTCGACCGCATCTTCGAGCCGTTCTTCTCGACCAAGGAGGTCGGCTCCGGTACCGGCCTCGGGCTGTCCACCGTCTATGGAATCGTGCGCCAGACCGGCGGTTATGTTTTTGTCGACAGCAAGGTCGGCCGCGGCACCAGCTTCACGATCTACCTGCCGGGCCATGTGGCCGACGAGGCGGCGGTGGAGGCGGTGGCGGCGGAAAGCACCGAGTCTTCGGCGCGCGACCTCACCGGTGCCGGCTGTATCCTGCTGGTCGAGGACGAGGATCCGGTCCGCGTGTTCAGCGCCCGCGCGTTGCGCAACAAGGGCTATGAGGTTCTGGAGGCGAGGAGCGGCGAGGACGCGCTCACCGTGCTCGAGGACCAGGCCGACCGTGTCGACCTCCTGATCACCGACGTGGTCATGCCGCAGATGGATGGGCCGACGCTGATCAGCACGGTGCGCAAGACCCAGCCCGACCTCAAGGTGATCTGCATCTCCGGCTATACCGAGGACCGCTTCCGCGACCGCCTCGGCGGCGGCGGCGAGGTGCATTTCCTGCCCAAGCCGTTCAGCCTCAAGCAACTCGCCAGCAAGGTGAAGGACGTCATCCACGGCTGACGCGGATGGGGTGGGGAGCGTCCGGATCCGGGCGTCGGAAACCCGCCGATCCGGTCCCGGTGCTGGATGGGGCTTTCTAATCGTGGCCGGCTGACTTGAGTCAAGCGGGCCAGTATTCACGCAATTTTATCTGCTTTCTAAAGAACGGTGCTGGTCCGGAGGAAGCGTGGCGCAGAAGTCGCCGTGCATTGATCGGCAGCGACGTCAATTCCGGAAGCCTCTTCTGTCGTTAACCATATTGAGAATTTGGCCCGGAAAACCGCGCGATTTGACCTAACTTTGTCACACCCACCAGTAACAATGTTAGTTAAGATTTTGTTCATAAAGATTGGTGGCGAAAAGCCACGGACTTAGGGCGTCACAGCGCGATCGACACGGCCACAGGAAGGCACGGCCAGGTTGCGTTACGCACAGGGAGGTTCCGTGGATGTCCGACGCAAGTAGCGATCTGGTTGGCTCCCCCGTTTCCAGGTCCGTTGGAAAGTTTACCGCGCTCGGCGCATTGTTCGGCTTCGGTCAGGCGACGCGGCAGGTGGCGATCGTTGGGTCGGGTCCGGTCAGCTGGAGTCTTGCCCAACAGATCGCCGCGTCGCCGCAATCGGGCATCGAGCTTGTCGGCCTGTTCGACGAGCCCGGGTCGGCGCGCGGCCAGAGGACCCAATGCGTTGCCGAAGCGATCCGTGGCGATCTGCACACGCTTCTCATGCTCTGTCGGAACCGGGCGATCGACGTTGTCTATATCCCCATGCCGATGCAGGCCGAGTGGCAGATTCGCGATCTCATCGAGAAGCTCGCCGATGCCAGCGTGGCGGTGCACCTGGTGCCCGATCTCACAGCATTCAATCTGCTCTGCGGCCAGGTCAAGTGCCTGGGTGGCATTTGCACCCTGAGCGTCTTCGATACGCCCATGGGCGGCGCGGGAGGCTATCTGAAGCGGGCGATCGATGTGGTGCTGAGCAGTGCCATCCTGGTCGCCGTCGCCATACCGATGATGCTGATCGCGATCGGCGTCCGGCTGTCCTCACCGGGACCGATCATCTTCAAGCAGCGGCGTGGCGGCCTGGACGGACGCGAAACCGTGGTCTGGAAGTTCCGCACCATGACGGTGACCGAGGACGGCGACACCATCGTGCAGGCACGGCAGGACGATCCGCGGGTTACCCGGTTCGGGGCATTCATGCGCCGCACCCACCTCGATGAACTGCCTCAGTTCTTCAATGTCCTGCAGGGGCGGATGTCGATCGTCGGCCCCCGGCCGCACGCGGTTGCCCATAACGAGATCTATCGGCGGCTGCTCCCCTACTACATGCTGCGCCATCGCGTGCTGCCCGGAATCCCCGGTTGGGCGCAGGTCAATGGCTGGTCGGGCGAAACCGATCGCCTCGACAAGATGGAGAAGCGTGTCGAGCACGACCTCTGGTACATCCGCAACTGGTCGCCATGGCTCGATCTGAAGATCATCGTGGCGACCGTCGGGCGGGTTGTCTCGGGCTTCGTTCCCGCTCGCCTCCGCCGACGCCAGGCGGGCGATCCGCCGACGGCACCCAGCGTCCTGCTCCTTGTGGAGAACTTGCCGGTGCCGCTCGATCGGCGGGTCTGGCTCGAGGCACGGAGCCTGCGCGACCGAGGCTATCGCGTGTCGGTCGTCTGCCCGCGCATGTACAAGCACACCAAGGCGTTCGAGAGGCTGGAGGGGATCGACGTGTTCCGGTTCCCGCTCCTGTTCGAGTCGAACAGCCTGCTCGGCTACGCGATCGAATACGGGTCCGCGCTTGTCTCCATGCTCTGGTATGCCATGAGAGTCTGGGCGAAATCCGGCATCGACGTGATCCATGTCGCCAATCCGCCGGATCTTCTGGTTCTCGTCGCACTGCCCTTCAAGCTGTTCGGCGCGCGAGTCATCTACGACCAGCACGACCTTTGCCCGGAGCTTTACGCGGCCAAGGGCAAGTCGGGCCGGCTGACCCGTGCCCTCTTGTTGGGGTTCGAGCGGCTCTCCTATCGGATCGCCGACGCGGTGATCGTTCCAAACAACAGCTATCGGGCCGTCGCCCTGGCGCGCGGCGAGAAAGACAGCGACAGCGTCTTCGTGGTCCGAAACGGTCCGTTGCGCAACGCCCTCGCACCCAAGCGGGGCGTGTCGCTCGAGCCTCTGGTCGGGTATGTGGGTGTCATGGGCGATCAGGACGGCGTTGACGTCCTGATCGAGGCGGCGGCCCGGTTGAAGGACCGCTATCCCGACCTGCGCTACGTGTTGCTGGGCGACGGCACCGGGCGAGCCGAATTCGAGCGATACGCGAAGGAACTCGGCGTGGCCGATCGGGTCCGCTTCACCGGCATGGTCGAAGAGAAGCGGATTGCCGAAAAGCTGGCGGCCTGTCGCGTCTGCGTCGTGCCGGACCGGGTGAACGGCTTCACCGCGCGCTCGACGATGAACAAGGTCATGGAGTACATGGCCCTGAGCAAGCCCATCGTGCAATTCGACACGCCGGAGGGCCGCTATTCGGCCGGAGCGGCGGCGTTGTATGCGAAGCGCAATGACGTGGCCGATTTCACGGATCGGATTGCCGAGCTTTTGGACGACCCGGAACGGGCACGGACCATGGGGCGACAGGGGCGAGCACGGTTCTTGCGCAGCCTGCATTGGGGCCAAAGCGTCAAGGCGCTCTATGCCGCCTACGACCGGGTGCTCGGCGCCGACGAGGCGGAACCCGTTCCGGCGACGCCGGAAACGACAACCGGCATTGCGGTCGGTCGGGCGCTCGAGCATGACACGGCGAATCCGAAAGGATGGAAATCGGCGACTCCGCAGCCGCGGCCGGCAAGGGTCGGCCGCCGGGTCGAGAAGCCGCGGGTGCCGGCGCCTTCCATCCACGTCCAGCAACGGGGTAACGCGGCTGAAACCGCGACCAGACTAGAGGGAGGGTATGGTGGCGACTGACGATACGATAGACCTGCGCGAGTGGGTGGACATGTTGCGTCGCCGTCGGAAGACCTTTCTGGTCGTTGCCGGCGCGCTGTTCGTGCTCAGCCTGGTGGTCGCCCTGTCGTGGCCATCGACCTACCGTTCGGTAGCGACGATCCTGATCGAGGATCAGGATGTGCCGGCCGATCTGGTGCAGCCGGCGGTCACGACCTCCGCCGTCGAGCGCATCGAGAGCATCAGCCAACAGGTGATGACGCGCGCCAACTTGACGGCGATCGTCGAGAAGCATGACATGTTCGTCGAGGCGCGCGAGGAAGACAGGCTCGGGCCGGCGCTGGACGGCATGCGGCGGCGCATCAAGGTCGACACCGTCGACGTCGATGTGGTCGACCCGCGCAGCGGCAGGGCCGGGCGCACCGCCATCGCCTTCACCATCTCCTACGACGATCGCAATGCCGAGCTCACGCAGCGGGTGACCGAGGAACTGGCGACCCTGTTCCTCGAGCAGAACCGCCGGTCCCGCTCGGACAGCGCAACCGAAACCGTAGTCTTCCTGACCGCCGAGGCGGAACTGCTGAGCGACCAGATCGGCGATCTGGAAGCCCAGCTCGCCGCGTTCAAGGAGCAGAACGTCACCGGTCTGCCCGAGCTGGCCGACATGAACCTGCGCCTGCTCGACAATACGGAGCGTCACCTGGTCAATATCGACAGCCAGATCCGGGCGCTGGAAGAGCGCCGGCATATCCTGGAGGGCGATCTGGCCCAGGTCACGCCGTG
>JABDIP010000018.1 GCA_013003675.1 Inquilinus sp. | reverse complement strand
GGATGCGGGCAAGATGGGCGATCTTGGCGACGGTTGCCTCGTCGAGGGACATGGGTCTGCCTGATATGCCGGTGGTGGATGCGCAGCGCAGATAGCACGGCGTTTCCGGCCCCGGCAAGGGGCGCGGCCTCGGCAGGGGACGGACCGGGGGCGCCGGCGCCGGCGATGGCCGACTACAGCCTTGGCCGAAGACGGCCGACAAGGCAGAGTGCCGCCGCCATGACCGCTATCGCCGACCTGCAAGCCCTCGCCGCCGCCGTCGCCCCGGGCCGGCGCCTGCTCGCGCTCGATCTCGGCGAGAAGACGATCGGCATGGCGATCTCCGACGCCGGACTGACGATCGCCTCGTCGATCGGCACCATCCAACGGCGCAAGTTCACCCTCGATGCACAGGAACTCCTGCGCATTGTCGACGAGCGCGGCATCGGCGGGCTGGTGATCGGGCTGCCGGTCAATATGAACGGATCGGAAGGGCCGCGTTGTCAGTCGGTGCGGCAGTTCGCCGCCAATCTGCGCGAAATCCGCGCGATACCGGTCGCCTTCTGGGACGAGCGGCTGTCCACGGCGGCGGTCGAACGGGCGATGATCGCCGCCGACCTGTCCCGCAAAAAACGGAAAAAGGCGGTCGACACTGCGGCCGCCGCCTTCATCTTGCAGGGCGCTCTCGACGCCCTCGCCTTTGCCCGACGCTGATCAGAACCGGTAGTTCAGCCCGATCGAAACCACCGGATAGAGTTCGAGGAAGGTCAGATCGTCCTCGATCTGGTTCGCCTCGGCCTCGAGGTCGATCAGCGGTACCGGCGGGCCCGCGGTCTGCACAAGGGTCACTTCCGGCTGGCCCTGATAGAGCACACCGGCCCGCAGCGTGAAGCTCCAGTTGCTGCGGCTGGTGAACGTGCTGTCCCAGCCGAGGCCGAGATAGGGGGCGAATTCGTCGACCGACAAATCGCCGCGCAGGCCGACGGGACCGCCGACCACGGTCGTTCCGCCGATCACGGATCCGTTCTGCGCCGTGGCCAGGAGCCCCGCCGTATTGTCGTTGTAGAGCGCGCCAAGCGAGAAATGAAACCCGTTGCGCATCGGGTGAAGGTCGACGAAGGCGCCGGCCGACACGAAATCGAGGTTGAGGTCGTAATCGATCCCGTCGACATTCGTGTCGTAGTCGTATTCAAGGAAGTTGCCGGCCCCGCGCAACGTCAGCGACGGCGATACCGAATAGGCGATCTCCGGCCCGAATCCGAGCGTTCCGATATTGGCGCCGACCGACCAGTCGCCGCGCCCCTGTGCCGAAGCCGGCAAAGAGCCGGTCATCAGCGCCGCGCAAAGCCCGACCAGGGCGAAACTGCGAAACATGGCGGTATCCTTTTACCATTAAAACCCGCACGGCAACCCAGCGCCTTGCCGCGGCTTGCAAGGAGGTCGCCAACTCCCGCAAGCTAGGGAGCAAGCTTCAAAGAACCGTTAATGCTTCTTAGGAATTGCGTCTTGGGCCGCTCCGGGAAGCCGTCGCGGCCCCGTTTCGCCACCCGATCGAGAGACCTGATGTCCAGCGATTCCGCGACCGCGCCGCCCCTGACGGGCCTCCGCGTCCTCGACATGACCCGGGTTCTCGCCGGCCCCAGCGCGACCCAGATGTTGGGCGATCTCGGGGCCGACGTGGTCAAGCTGGAGCGGCCCGGTACCGGCGACGACACCCGCGGCTGGGGCCCGCCCTATCTGCGCGACGCCGACGGCGCCGAGACGACGGAGAGCGCCTATTACGTCAGCGCCAACCGCAACAAGCGCTCGCTGACCGTCGATTTCACCCATGCCGAGGGCCAACGACTGACCCGCGCCCTCGCCGCCCGGGCCGAGGTGCTGGTCGAGAATTTCAAGCCCGGCACCCTCGATCGTTACGATCTCGGATACAATCACCTGAAGACCGAGTTGCCCGGCCTGGTCTATTGCTCGATCACCGGCTTCGGCGGCACCGGACCCTATGCGCCGCGGCCTGGCTACGACTTCCTGATCCAGGCCATGGGCGGGATCATGAGCCTGACCGGCGATCCCGACGGCCAGCCCATGAAGGTGGGCGTCGCCATCGCCGATCTGATGGCGGGCATGTACGCCGCCGTCGCCATCCTCGCGGCGCTGCGCCACCGCGACGCCACCGGCCGCGGTCAGCACATCGACATGTCGCTGCTCGACGCCCAAGTCGCCTGGCTGTCGAACGCCGGCCAGTACTACCTGACCGGCGGCACGGTCACCCCACGCCTCGGCAACGGCCATCCGACCATCGTGCCCTACCAGGCTTTCGCCGCCGCCGACGGCCATCTGATCCTGGCGGTCGGCAATGACGGCCAGTTCGCCCGTTTCTGCGCCGTCGCCGGCCGGCCGGAACTGGCCGCCGATCCACGCTTCGCCAGCAACCCGGCGCGGGTCCGCAACCGTGCCGAGCTGGTCCCGATCGTCGCCGCGCTGATCGCCGCCCGCCGGCGCGACGAATGGTTGCGATCGCTGGAGGCGGCGACCGTGCCCTGCGGCCCGATCAACACCATCGACCAGGTCTTCGCCGACCCGCAAGTCGTCGCCCGCGAGATGAAGATCGCCATGTCCCATCCGCTCGCGCCAGACCCGGTCGACCTGATCGGCAGCCCGATCAAGCTGTCGGAGACGCCGGTCGGCTATCGCCGCCCACCGCCCACCCTGGGCCAACACACCGACGAGGTGCTCGGTGACTGGCTGGCGATGCCGGAGGAAGAGGTCGCCGTCCTGCGCGGTGCCGGGGTGATCTGACACGGGGGGCGCCGGAGTGTGACCGGACGCACTGCCGGCCTGGCGTCCGGGCCGCCAGTATCCGGAACGAGGGGAACCATGAGGCCGGCACCATGATCATCTACGTGCACTCCCACGACATCTTCGATCGCGGCAGGACTTTCGCCCGGCATCGCAGCCTGACCGATGTGGAACACATCACCGTGCCGGCCGGGGCCTGCATGGGCCACATCGCAAATTCGATCGTCAGCGTCGCGCAGAACGAGCGGTCGATCTGGCTGCTGATCCTCAATTCGCATGGCGGGCCGGGAACCGTCTCCATCGGCGCCGGCCTCGACGCCGCGACGGTTTTCCATCTGGCACCGGTCCGCACCTACATGACGCCGGGCGGTCGCGGCGTCGAGATCCACGCCTGCAACGTGGCCAGCGAGGGCATCGCGCTGGAGCGCGGACGTCCGACACACAGCGACCCCCGCCCCTATGGCGAGGAATTCATCCAGCGCATGGCCTACACGCTGGGTTGTCCCGTTCGCGCCTCGCGCCAGTTTCAGAGTGGCTACGCCTCGAGCTGGGGCATCCCCCATCGCGGCAACGACGACTATGGCCGCTTCGAGGGCGACATGGTCCTGGTGCAGCCGAACGGCGCCGCTTCCCTGCACCGTCCCGGACTCTGACCGCGGGGAGCGCGGCGGCGCTCACAGATAGGGCGTCAACAGCCGGGCGACGCCGTCGCGCAGGGCGACCGGGAGACTGCGGGCGTTCAGCGTCTCCAGGGTGAGCGGCCGGGCGGCGGCGATGCGCTCGGCAACGATCGCCTCCAACCGCCCGGCGAGGTCGGCATCGTAGGCTTCGACGTTGAACTCGAAATTGAGCCGCAGGCTGCGCGGATCCCAGTTCGACGAGCCGAACAGCGACCACACGCCATCGACGACCATCAGCTTGGCGTGGTCGAAAGGCGGCGGCGACAGCCACAACCGGCAGCCGGCGGCAAGCAGCGGATCGAGCCGGACCGCGGCCGCCCAGGCGACCAGCGGCAGGTTGTTCTTCTCCGGCAGGACGATGTCGATCTCGACCCCGCCCATCGCCGCCAGGCGGAGCGCCGTCATCAACGCCTCGTCGGGCAGGAAATACGGCGTGACGATGCGGACGGAGCGGCGCGCCTCGGCGACGGCGCCGAACAGCGTCCAGAGCATCTTCTGCTGCTCTTCGTGCGGGCCGGCGGCGATGCCGCGGGAAACCACCGGACCCGCCGAAGCAATCGGCGGAAACCAGGCCTCGCCTCCCAGATCCTCGCGGGTGGTGAACCACCAATCCTCGGCGAACACCTCCATCATCTGCGCCACCACCGGCCCCTCGACACGGAAGTGGATGTCCCTGACCGGCGTCCGGGTGGCCTCGCCAACGACGTGGTGGCGGCGGATATTCATGCCGCCGGTGAATCCGACCTGGCCGTCGACGACCAGCAGCTTGCGATGGTTGCGCAGGTTGAGGAACGACACCCGCCACGGCACCAGAGAGAACAGGAACCGCGCCGAGGGGATGCCGCGCCGCCGCAACTCGGTGCGAATCGGCCGCAGCGAGTAGAGCGCGCCGATCCCGTCGACCAGGACACGCACCGCCACGCCGCGCTTGCAGGCCCGCTCCAGCGCATCGACAAAGCGCAACCCGGTCGGATCGTGACTAAAGATGTAGCTGCTGAGGGCGACGCTGCGCTCGGCGCCGTCGATCGCGCCGATCATCTCCGGATAGGCGGCGTCGCCGTCGATCAACGGTGTCACCCGGTTGCCGTCGAGCAGCGGCCCGTCTGCGAACCGGTCGACTATCTTGGCCAGCATGGCCAAGCCATCGGCCGCCGGCGGCAGCGCCGCCGAAACCCGGCCCGCCTCCGCCGCGACCGGTTGCCGCGGGCTGCGCAGCTTGCGCGCCCGGCGCCGGATGCGGTTGATGCCGAGCAGCACATAGAGAACCGAGCCCAGTACCGGCGACAGCCAGATCAGGCCGATCCACGCCACCGCCGCCCGCTCGTCGGGTTTGCGCAGCAGCACATGCACCGACATGCCGAGGGCCAGCGCCAGCACGACGAGGCCGAGCAGGATGGACAGGGTTTCGATCGGCGGTTCGTCCATGTCGGATCGCGCGGTGCGGCTTTCGGTCCAGCGGTCGGTCGGGAGAGCGTCCGACCGATAATCGCCGGCCGGCCCTTGCCACAAGGTTATCGCCCGCCGGGCCCACCGCCGCCAAGCCCGTTTCGGCTATCGACCCCTATCCGTTATTGGTCCCGCGACACGGGCCGCCTATAGTCCCGCGCTAATGAATCGCCCTACCCGCCCGCCGGCGTTCGACCGCCGTCACCTGCTCGCCATCGCGGATCTCGACCCGGCGGAAATCGCCGTATTGCTCGACCGCGCCGATGGCTATGTCGACGTCAATCGGCAGCCGGAAAAGAAGAGCGCCCGGCTGCGCGGCCGCACCGTCATCAACCTGTTCTTCGAGAACTCGACCCGCACCCGCACGTCTTTCGAGCTGGCCGGCAAGCGGCTCGGGGCCGACACCATCAACATGTCGGTCGGCAGTAGTTCGATCAAGAAGGGCGAGACGCTGATCGACACGGCGATGACCCTGAACGCCATGCACCCCGATGTGCTGGTCGTGCGCCATCCGGAATCGGGCGCGGTCAAACTGTTGTCGGAGAAGGTCGAGGCGGCGGTGATCAATGCCGGCGACGGCAGCCACGAGCACCCGACCCAGGCGCTGCTGGACGCACTGACCATCCGCCGCCGTTGCGGCCGGCTCGACGGGCTGGTGGTGGCAATCTGCGGCGACATCCTGCACAGCCGGGTGGCCCGCTCGAACATCCACCTGCTGAACATCATGGGCGCCTCGGTGCGGGTGGTGGCGCCGCCGACCCTGTTGCCGATGGCGATCGAGCGGCTCGGCGTGGAAGTCCACCACGACATGAAGAGCGGCCTCGCCGAAGCCGACATCGTGATGATGCTGCGGTTGCAACTCGAACGCATGCAGGGCAGCTACGTGCCCTCGACGCGGGAGTATTTCCGCTTCTACGGACTCGACTCGGAAAAGCTGGCGGTCGCCAAGCCGGGCGCGCTGATCATGCATCCGGGACCGATGAACCGCGGCGTCGAGATCGACTCGGCGGTCGCCGACGACATCGACCGCAGTGTCATCCTCGACCAGGTCGAGTTGGGCGTCGCCGTCCGCATGGCCTGCCTCGACCTGTTGACGCCCAAGATCGAGGCGACGGAATGACCGGCCGCCCGCTCGCCTTCGTCAACGCAAGGCTGCTCGACCCGGCGACCGGGCTCGACGCGCCGGGCGGACTCTTGGTCCGCGACCGGCGGATCGTCGCGTTGGGGCCGGAGATCGCCGCCGGCGCCTTGCCCGGCGACACGGAAATTGTCGAATGCGGCGGCCACTGTCTGTCGCCGGGGCTGGTCGACATGCGAGCAACCTCGGGCGAGCCGGGGCACGAACACCGTGAAACCATTGCCAGCGCCGGTGCCGCGGCGGCGGCCGGCGGGGTGACGGCGCTGGCCTACCTGCCCAACACCGACCCGCCGATCGACACCGTCGCGGTCCTGGAATTCGTCGTGCACCGGGCGCGGAAGGCGCGCGGCGTCAAGGTCTTCCCCTATGGCTGCGCGACGCGCGGGGCCGCGGGCACGGCGATGACCGAGATGGGGCTGCTGGCCGAGGCCGGCGCGGTCGCCGTCACCGACGGCAACAGGGCGATCGGCGACCCGCTGGTCATGTACCGGGTGCTCAGCTACGCCGCCGGCTTCGATCTGCTGGTCGTGCAGCATCCCGAGGAACCGCGGCTCGCCGATGGCGGCGCGATGAACGCCGGCGAGACCGCAACCAGGCTCGGCCTCGTCGGCATCCCGGCCCAGGCCGAGGTGATGATCGTCGAGCGCGATTTGCGCCTGCTCGAGCTGACCGGCGGGCGCTACCATGTCGCCCACATCTCGACCGCAGCGGCGATCGACGCGGTGCGACAGGCGAAAAGGCGAGGCCTCGCCGTTTCCTGCGACACCGCCCCGCCCTATTTCGCGCTGACCGAGGCCGATGTCGGCGACTATCGCACCTTCGCCAAGCTGTCGCCGCCGCTGCGCGACGAGGCGGACCGGCGGGCGGTGGTGGACGGGCTGGCCGACGGCACCATCGACGTCATCGCCAGCGACCACCTGCCGCACGACCAGGAGGCCAAGCGCCAGCCCTTCGCCCAGGCCGAACCGGGCATCGTCGGGTTGGAGACGCTGCTGCCGCTGGCGCTGGAACTCCATCATCAGGGCCGCATCGGCCTGCTCGACCTGCTCGCCAGGCTGACCCAGCGCCCGGCGGAACTGCTACGCCTGCCGCTCGGCCGCCTCGCCGTCGGCGGCGCCGCCGATCTGGTGCTGTTCGATCTTGACACACCCGGACGCATCGCCGTCGACGGCTTCCACGGCAAGTCGAAGAACAGCCCCTTCGACGGCCGCCCGATCGCCGGCCGCGTCCTACGCACCCTGGTCGACGGCCGCACCGTCTTTTCCGCCGAAGGCTGTGTCCCGGTCGAGAAGCCCGCCGGCCCGATGCCAACCGGATAGGCCGCACCATGCCCGATATCCTAGGCTCGCTCTCCTTCACCTGGCCGTTCTACGCCGCGGCGCTGCTCGGTTATCTGCTGGGGTCGATCCCGTTCGGCCTGGTGCTGGCCCGGCTCGGCGGCTATGGCGACATCCGCCAGGTCGGCTCCGGCAATATCGGCGCCACCAACGTGCTGCGTACCGGCAACAAGCCGCTGGCACTGGCCACCCTCCTGCTCGACACCGGAAAGGGCGCGGCGGCGGTGCTGATCGCCGCCCGTTTCGGGCCCGACATGGCCGTGCTTGCCGGCGGTGGCGCCATGCTCGGCCACACCTTTCCGGTCTGGCTGAAATTCAAGGGCGGCAAGGGCGTGGCGACGGCGCTCGGCACCCTGCTGGCGATCGCCTGGCCGGTCGGCCTTGCCGCCTGCCTCACCTGGCTCGCCACCGCCCTCCTGTTCCGCTATTCGTCGCTATCGGCCCTGGTGGCGATGGCGCTGTCCCCGGTCTACGCCTGGGCGCTGGCGCAATTCCCCGTCGCCGGCACCTACTGGTCCGACCTCCAGCGCGCCGAACTCGCCCTGTTCATCGCCGCCCTGGTCATCCTCCGCCACCACCAGAACATCCGCCGCCTGCTGAAGGGCGAGGAACCGAGGATCGGCGCGAAGAAGGCTTGACCGCGACCGCTTTCCGCCGCATCCTCAATGAGGATGTTCCTGTTTTGTTTCATACAAAACATCGGCGACTGGAACGGGAGGCGAGCGGTTGACGGCGACGGTACAGGCGGTGGAGGCTGGCGGAATGGCGCGTCCGACCCGTCCCCTGAGCGATGCCGAACGGCTCGACTGGCTGCGCCTGGCACGGACCGAGCAGGTCGGGCCGGTGACCTTCCGTGGATTGCTGCAACGGTTCGGCAGCGCCGGGGCGGCGCTCCATGCGCTGCCCGAGCTGTCGCGCAAGGTCGGCCGGGCCCGGGCGCTGGTGCCGCCCCCGGCGGCCGAGGCGGAGGCCGAACTGGCGGCGCTGGAGCGACTCGGCGCGCGACTGGTGGCGCAGGCCGAGCCGGACTACCCGGAGCTGCTGGCGGCGACCGACGACGGACCGCCGGTACTGGCCCTGGCCGGGCGCGGCGACGTTTTGTCGCGGCCCTGCGTCGCCTTGGTCGGTGCCCGCAACGCCTCGGGCAACGGCCGGCGGATCGCCGAGCGGCTGGCACGGGAGCTGACCGAGGCCGGCCTGACAATCGTGTCGGGCCTCGCCCGGGGTATCGATGCGGCGGCCCACAAAGGGGCCCTCGACGGCGGCACCGCGGCGGTGCTGGCCGGCGGCATCGACGTGCCCTTCCCGCCGGAGAACGAGGCACTGCACGCGCGGATCGCCGAAGACGGCGTGCTACTGGCCGAGAGCCCGCCCGGCACCCGGCCGACGGCGCGCCATTTCCCACGCCGCAACCGGATCATCTCCGGCCTGTCGCTGGCCACCGTGGTGGTCGAGGCGGCGCCGCGATCGGGCTCGCTGATCACCGCCCGGCTGGCCGCCGAGCAGGGCCGCGAGGTGTTCGGCGTGCCCGGCTCGCCGCTCGATCCCCGCGCCCGGGGCTGCAACGATCTGATCCGTGGCGGGGCGGTGCTGGTGCAGTCGGCGGCGGAGGTTCTGGAGGGCCTGGCGCCACTGCTCGGAAGCCCCGGCACGGTGCGTCGGCCGGCCCTCGCGGAGGCGCCGGAATCGACCGATCCGGTGCCGGTCGAGATCGGCCCGGCGGCGCATGTCCAAGTGGTCGAATGCCTGTCGCCGACACCGACGGCGGTTGACGAAGTGCTGCGGGATTGCCAATTGTCACCGGCAACGGTGTTCGGCGTGCTGCTGGAATTGGAACTGGCAGGCCGGATCGAGCGCCATCCCGGCAACCGCGTCGCGCTGGTCCGGCCCTAGGACGGTCCGGTCGACGAGCCACCGGCGCGGCCTCAGCCCTTCGGTCCCATCTCAAGCGAGGCCACCTTGCCCGAGCGCAGCCTGCTCATCGTCGAATCGCCGGCGAAGGCCAAGACCATCAACAAATACCTCGGCGGGGACTTCACCGTGCTGGCGAGCTATGGCCACGTCCGCGACCTGCCGGCGAAGGACGGCTCGGTCCGCCCGGACGCGGATTTCGAGATGGATTGGGAGCCGGGCGACCGCTCGAAGAAGCATCTCGACGCCATCGCCAAGGCGGCCAAGACCGTCGACCGCATCTATCTCGCGACCGATCCGGACCGCGAGGGCGAGGCGATCTCCTGGCACGTGCAGGAGGTACTGCGCGCCAAGCGCGGCATGAAGAACATCGACATCAAGCGGGTCGCCTTCAACGAAGTGACCAAGCGGGCGGTTCTGGACGCCATCGCCCATCCGCGCGAGCTGGACCGCGAGTTGATCGAGGCCTATCTGGCGCGCCGCGCGCTGGACTATCTGGTCGGCTTCACCCTGTCGCCGGTGCTGTGGCGCAAGCTGCCAGGCTCGCGCTCGGCGGGGCGGGTGCAGTCGGTGGCGCTCAAGCTGATCTGCCAGCGCGAGGCGGAGATCGAGGTGTTCCGGCCGCGTGAGTACTGGACCGTCGAGGTTCGCTTCAAGACCGCCAAGGGCGAGGAGTTCACCGCCCGGCTGACCCATCTCGACGGCAAGAAACTGGACAAGTTCGACCTCGCCACAGCCGCCGACGCCCGGCGCGCGGTCGAGGCGCTGAAGACGGGCGTGTTCAAGATCGGTCCGGTCGAGCGCAAGCAGGTCCGCCGCAACCCCTACCCGCCCTTCACCACCTCGACTTTGCAGCAGGAGGCCTCGCGCAAGCTGGGCTTCGGCGCCAGCAAGACGATGCGGACCGCTCAGCGGCTCTACGAGGGTGTCGATATCGGCGGTGAGACGGTCGGCCTGATCACCTATATGCGGACCGACGGCCTGCAACTGGCGCAGGAGGCGTTGACCGCCACCCGCGGCCTGATCGGCAAGGCCTATGGCGCCGACTACGTGCCCGACAGCCCGCGGGTCTATAAGAGCAAGGCGAAGAACGCCCAGGAAGCGCACGAGGCGATCCGCCCGACCGATGTGAGCCAGCGGCCGGAGGCGGTGGCGAAGCACCTGCCGCGCGACGAGCTGCGGCTCTACGAGTTGATCTGGAAGCGGACCGTCGCCTGCCAGATGGCTAGCGCCGTGCTCGACCAGGTGGCGGTCGACGTCGTCCCCACCGACGGCAAGGCGACACTGCGGGCGACCGGCTCGGTCGTCCGCTTCGACGGCTTCCTCAAGGTCTACGAGGAGAGCCGAGACGATCCCGCCGACGGCGAGGACGAGTCGCAACGTCGCCTGCCGGCGGTCGAGCAGGGCGACGGGGTGGACCGCCTGGCGGTCGCCGACGAGCAGCACTTCACCCAGCCGCCGCCGCGCTACAGCGAAGCGAGCCTGGTGAAGAAGATGGAGGAGTTGGGAATCGGCCGGCCCTCGACCTACGCCTCGATCATGCAGGTGCTGCAGGACCGCGACTATGTCCGCCTCGACAAGCGACGTTTCGTGCCGGAGGACCGCGGCCGGCTGGTCACCGCCTTTCTGACCAGCTTTTTCGAGCGTTACGTCGAATACGATTTCACCGCCAAGCTGGAAGAACAGCTCGACGACATATCCGGCGGGCGGATCGATTGGAAGACGGTGCTGAGGGAATTCTGGCAGGCATTCTCCGCCGCCATCGGCGATACCAGGGAGCTGTCGATCAGCCAGGTAATGGAGGTGCTGGATCGCGACCTCGGCGCGCACTTCTTCCCGGCCGATGCGGACGGCAAGGACCCGCGCCTCTGCCCGGTCTGCGGCAGCGGCCGGCTGGCGCTGAAGCTGGCCCGCAACGGCGCCTTCATCGGCTGCGGCAACTACCCAGAATGCCGTTTCACCCGCCCCTTGCAGGTGCTGACCGGAGAGGCGGCAGAGGCCGCTGCCGCCTTCCCTCGGCTGCTCGGCGACGACCCGGAAACCGGCCTGCCGGTGAATGTCCGCCAGGGACCCTATGGCATCTATATCCAGCTCGGCGAGAGCGAGAACGGCAACAAGCCCAAGCGGGTGTCGCTGCCGAAAGGGGATTCGCCGACCGAGATCGGGCTCGACCGCGCGCTCGGCCTGCTCGGCCTGCCGCGCGAGGTAGGCCGGCACCCGGAAAGCGGCCAGACGATCGCCGCCGGGATCGGCCGCTATGGTCCGTATCTTAGGCACGGCAACGCCTATACGTCGCTCGGCGCCGACGACGACGTGCTGGCCATCGGCATGAACCGCGCCGTCGAGCTGTTGGCGACCGCGAAGGCGCGGCCGGGCGCCGAGCCGTTGCGGGTGCTGGGCGACCACCCGGCGGACAGCCAGCCGGTCGGCCTCTACAAGGGCCGCTTTGGACCCTATGTCCGCCACGGCAAGATCATGGCGTCGTTGAAACGCGACCAGAGCGTCGACACCATCGACCTGGACGAGGCTTTGGCGCTGATCGCCGCCAAGGCGGCGAGGCCCGCCAAGGGCCGCGGCAAGGCGAAGGCCGGCAAGCCGTCGGCAAAGGCGGCGTCGAAGACGGCAACGACCAAGACCGCGGCAAAGAAGGCGCCGGGCAAGACGGGGACGGCCAAGTCCACCACGGCGCGAAAGCCGGCCGCGAAGAAGAGCGGGTCGCGCAAGGCGGCCGGCGGCGGCGCGGCGAAACCGGCCGCCGGGGACTAGGGACGTTGGCCAAGGCCAAACCGCGCCCCTTCCCCACCAAGGAACAGGTCGCCGCGTTCATCCGCGAGAATCCGGCCCCGGTCGGCAAGCGCGAGATTGCCCGCGCCTTCCAGATCACCGGTGCCAACCGGGTGGCGCTGAAGGCGCTGCTGAGGGAGTTGCAGGAGGACGGGCTGGTCGAGCGCGGCCGCGGCCGCCGTGTCACGGTCCCCGACGCGCTGCCGGAAGTGACCGTGGTCATCGTCGAGGGCGTCGACACCGATGGCGAGGTCATCGCCCGCCCTTCCCGCTGGGAGGGCGACGGGTCGCCGCCGCGCATCTTCATGGCGCCGGAGCGACGCGGCCATCCGGCTCTGGGCAAGGGCGATCGGGTGCTGGCCCGGCTGAAGCGGCAGCCCGACGGCGGCTATGCCGGCAGCACGATCCGCAAGCTGGGCACCGCCACCGCCGACAGCTTCGTCGGCGTCTTCCGACGCAAGGGCGATGGCGGCGAGGTAAAGCCGGCGGACAAGCGGCGGCGGGACAGCGTCGCGATCGCCTCCGCCGATAGCGCCGGCGCCGCCGACGGCGAACTGGTGATCGTCGAGCAGCAGCCCGGGCACGGGCGGCGCACCGTCGTCGTCGAGCGATTGGGCGACTCCGCGCATCCCCGCGCGATCAGCCTGATCTCGATCCACGGTGCCGGGCTGCCGACCGAATTCCCGGCCCCGGCGCGACGCCAAGCCGAGGCGGCGCGGCCGATGTCGCTCGGCAAGCGGGTCGATTTGCGGTCGCTGCCGCTGGTCACCATCGACGGCGCCGATGCCCGCGACTTCGACGATGCGGTCTGGGCCGAACCGGACAGCGACCCGAACAACGCCGGCGGCTGGCATCTGGTGGTGGCGATCGCCGACGTCGCCGCCTATGTCACCTCGGGCTCACCCCTCGACCGCGAGGCGTTCAAGCGCGGCAATAGCTGCTATTTCCCTAACCGGGTTGTGCCGATGCTGCCCGAGGCGCTGTCGAACGGCCTCTGCTCGCTGCGCCCGCAGGAGGACCGCGCCTGCCTCGCCGCCCATCTGTGGATCGACC
>JABDIP010000581.1 GCA_013003675.1 Inquilinus sp. | reverse complement strand
ATTTCGCGGATCTAGGCCTGGCGGCACTGCTCGTCGTGTTGAACGGCGTGCTGTCGCTGCTCTTGCGGCTGAACCTGGAACGGCGGCTGCTGATCGCGACCGCCCGCATGGTTGTGCAACTCATGCTGGTCGGGCTGGTGTTGACGACGCTGTTTTCCATCGTATCGCCGCTCTGGACCGCACTGGCGGCGCTGGCGATGATCCTGTTCGCCGGCCGCGAGATCGCCGCCGGTCAGGAACGGCCGCTGGCCGGGCTCTGGTCCTATGGCCTCGGCACCGGCTGCATGCTGGTCTCGGCGAGCCTGGTGACGATGTTCGCGCTGGCGACCCAGGTATCGCCCGCCCCCTGGTATCATCCGCGCTATGCCCTGCCTCTGCTTGGCATGGTCCTCGGCAACACCATGACCGGGATCAGCCTGGGCCTGCACACGCTGACCACCGGGGCCGCCCGCGACCGCGCCGGGATCGAGGCGCAGCTCTGCCTGGGCGCGACCCGGACCGAGGCGCTGCTGCCGGTCACCCGCTCCGCCATGCGCAGCGCCCTGATGCCGATCGTCAACGCCATGGCGGCGACCGGGCTGGTGGCGCTGCCCGGCATGATGACAGGCCAGATCCTGGCCGGCGTCGATCCCACCGAGGCGGTCAAATACCAACTGCTGGTGATGTTCCTGATCGCCGGCGGCACCGGCCTCGGCGCGCTCGCCGCCGTCCTCGGCGGCGTCTACCGCATCACCGACCACCGCCACCGCCTGCGCTTGGATCGGATCGCGGCGGCGCGGGGGTAGGGCATGAAGGCGTCAAGAAAGGCGTGGGCAGAACGACAATCCGGGACGTCGGGATTCGCACTGGAATCGTAAGTTCCTAGCGACCGCAAAGTCCGATTCGGACGAGCCGAATTCGGGGATTTCCCGGTGCCTGACGGTGTGGATTCTCCCGTTGCAGTTGGCTACTCTCCGGTCGAAAGGACTTACCATGGAGCGCCGGCTCGCGGCGATACTTTCTGCTGATGTCGTTGGCTACTCCCGGCTGATCAGGGCTGACGAGGAAGGCACCCTTGCGGCCTTCAAGGACTTACTGAGCGAATTCGTCGATCCGAAGATCGCCGGCCACAGCGGACGGATCGTCAAGCTGATGGGGGACGGCATACTCGCGGAGTTCGGAAGTGCCGTGGAGGCGGTCCGCGCGGCCTGCGAGATGCAGCAGCATTTGGGGGAGCGGAACGCCGGGCTGTCCGATAGCGGCCGAATCGAGCTTCGCATGGGCATTAATCTGGGCGACGTCGTGATCGACGGTGACGACATTCACGGAGACGGCGTCAATGTGGCATCCCGCCTGGAGAAGCTCTCGAAACCGGGCGGGATCTGCATCTCCGGCAAGGTTTACGAGGAGGTCCGCGATCGTACCGACCTTGCATTCGAGGATTTGGGCGATCGGGACGTCAAGAACATCGACCGACCGGTTCGTGTCTACCGCCTCAAGCTGGGGGCAGTGGCCAAACCGCACCGTGGCGCCCGGCGGCCGCCGCGCGGCGCACGGCGCGGGCTACGCGGCCCCTGGCCGATCGGCCTCGGCATTGCTACGGCCATCGTGTTGGCGATTGCCATCCTGACCGCGCTGCCGTCGGATGTGCCCACAATCGGCAGTCCCGCGGTCCCGACGGTAGCCGTCGTCCCCTTCGAGAGCATCGGCAGCGGTCCGAGGCAGGCCGAGTTGGTCGCCGGCTTAATCGAGGATCTGCGCATCACTCTGTCGGAGGAAACCGGCCTGCGCGTGGTCTCCAGGGAGATCGCCGCGGGGACCGACGGCGCCGGCGATCGGCCCGGTGCACGCGACGTCCTGTACGTTATCGATGGCAGCGTCCGACAATCCGACGGCCGCATGCGAATCACCGCGTCGCTGATTTCAGCCGGTTCCGGCGTGCATCTGTGGGGCGGCCGCTACGACCGCGATGCAAGCGACATGCTGACCGTACAGGAAGAGGTGGCGGGCAAGATCGTTGCGAGCCTCGCCGTCAAGCTTTCCGACGAGGAAACCGAGCGTCTGGCCGGCGACGAACCAACATCGGTCCTCTGGGCCGGCCTCGCCGAATTGGGGCGGTTGGCCGAACGTACACTTTCGTTTTCAATGGATTTGTTCGGCCGCGACGCCGATGCACGATCGGTAGTGCAGGCCGACGCAGGGCCCGCGTCCGACCGCGAAGCCGATGGGAGATGATGTCATGGTCAAGCCGCAAACATCGTTGATGCCGCTCGCTGTCGGCGCGCTGATCCTGCTGACGAGCTTTGCCGGTCTGGCGCAGGACTTCGGTGAGGTCGTGGTCAAATACGGTCAGATCGACGGGAACGTGGTCGCCGGCGGCGAGACGGTCACCGTCGATGGTCAGGTAACCGGGGATGTTGTTTCCTTCGGCGAGACGGTCGTCATTGGCGGACAGATATCGCAGGATATTCTTGCGATCGGCCGCGACGTCGTCGTCGGCGGCACGATCGAAGGCGATGTCCGAATCCTTGGCGAAACATTGACGCCCGCCGCGAAGATCGGCGGGGATTTGATGGCCGCCGCCGCTACGATCTCTGTGCCCGCCGACACGGTGATCGGAGGCAACGCCTGGTTGGCGGCCGAGGACGTGGAACTGCTCGGGACCGTCGCTGGAGACCTGCGCGCCGCGGCCCGCGACATTCGCCTTGCGGGCACCGTCGGGCGCGATGTGGAGCTGGTGGGCGAGTCGATTGTCGTCGCATCAGCCGCGCGCATCGCCGGCGACTTCACATACCGCAGCATCGACGAAGCCACGATCGAGCCGGGCGCCGAAATCCTGGGGGACATCGTCTTCATCAGAACCGAGGCACCGAGGACATTGGTTGGCCACGCCTTTGCCGGTATCAGCGCGTTCGGTTTGATGTTCCTGCTCGGACTATTCCTGTTGGGCGCCCTGCAGATCCTGGTCCTTCCGGATACGGCGACGGGCCCGGCGAAGCGAATGGGCAGCAACCCCTGGCAGGCGCTCGGCCTGGGCTGCCTGATCCTGTTGGCCTGCCCGATCGCGATCATCGTGCTGGGGATCAGCATTATCGGAATTCCGATCACGATCGTGCTGGGCGCGTTCTATGTCATCGCGCTGTTCATCGGGTTTCTGGTGGCGGCGGGCGCGCTCGGGCGCCGGGGCGCACAGCTGATCGGGCGGAGCGCGGATATCTCCTTCTGGACGCGCGTGGCAGCCCTTGCGGCGGGCCTCCTGTTGCTTGCCATCGTCGGGCTCATCCCGCTGCTCGGCCCGCTGGCGGTGTTCCTGGCGACTTCGGCCGGTCTTGGCGCGCTCATGCTCCAGCTTCGCAACGTCAAGCAGTCGACTGCAGATTAGATGTAGCTCGGGCAGGGCATGGTGGAGCTCAAGCACCATTGGTTTGGTAGGGGCGTCTCGGATTTGACCTCGCCGCAGAGGCCGATTTGGCGCAACTCGCGGTCGTCCCTACGCGCCAACTGGCGCCGCAAAGAACAGCGCAATTGCCTCTATGCCTCCATCGTATCGTCTACAAATACCAAGGAGCGTTGATACCGACCCCTTTTGGCCGGGTTGGCTCGTCCGCCCGCCACGTCCTCACACCCGGGTCGCAACCATGGTGCCGGCCTCACCGGCGAGGATCGCGGCCGCGTCGGCCAGCGCGCCGATCCCGGCGACACCGCCGGTCGTCTCGACGAATCGACAGGCGGCCTCCACCTTGGGTGCCATCGAGCCAGGCTCGAAGCGATGACCGCGCAGGGTCGCCGGCGTTGCCCGCGGGATCGGCCGCGCCGCGGGCGTTCGCCAGCCAGCTTGCACGGCGTCGACGTCGGTGAGCAGCAGCAAGGCCTCGGCGCCGAGTGCGGCGGCGAGCAGGGAGGCGGCCAAATCCTTGTCGATCACCGCCTCGATGCCGGCTAGGCCGCCGCTTGGCGTCTCGATCACCGGGATGCCGCCGCCGCCGGCGCAGACGACCAGCACGCCCGCCTCGACCAGCAGGCGGATCGCCCTGAGTTCGACGATGCGCCGCGGTTCCGGCGACGGCACGACACGGCGGACATGGTCGCCGTCGCGGGCAACCGCCCAGCCGCGGCGGCGCAGCGCCGCCGCCTTCGACCGTGGGTAGACCGGGCCGATCGGCTTGCTGGGGGACGCCATGGCCGGGTCGTCGGCGTCTACGACGACCTGGGTCAGCAAGGTGACCACGTCTCGCTCCGGCAGAATGTTGGCCAGTTCCTGCTCGATCAGATAGCCGATCATGCCCTCGCTTTCCGCCCCGAGCACGTCGAGCGGATAGGGCCGCACATCGCCATAGGCCTCGGCCTGCAGGGCGAGCAGGCCGACCTGCGGCCCGTTGCCGTGGGTGACGACGACGGCGTGGCGGCGGGCGATCCCGCCGACCGCCGCCGCCGCCAGGGCGACGTTGCGCCGCTGCAGATCGACCGTCGGCGGGGCGCCGCGCGGCAGCAGGGCGTTGCCGCCGAGCGCGACGACGACGCGCATCAGGCCGCACCGGCCCGGCCGAGGAAGCCGTCGACCAGAGCCATCAGGCGCGGCTCGCCCGGTTCGGCGAAGGCATAGCGCACCCGGGCCACCGGCCGGTCGATGCGGATCAGCGCGGCGAGGTCGATCGGCGTCGCGACGACCACCGTGTCGACATCGGCCGCGGCGATCGTCCGTTCCAGATCGGTGAGTTGCCCGGCCCCATAGCCGAGCGCCGGCAGCACCGGGCCGATATGCGGGTATTGCGCATAGGCCTTGCCGATCGCCGGGGCGGCAAAGGGGCGGGGATCGACGATCGCCGCGGCACCGGCACCCTCGGCGGCCACCAAACCGGCACCGTTGGGCATGCCGCCATGGGTGATCGTTGGGCCGTCCTCGACCACCAGCACGCGGCGTCCCGCCACGAGTTCCGGCCGGTCAACCGTGGTCGGCGAGGCACCGGCGACGATCTCGGCGGTCGGAGCCAGGGCGCGGGCGGCGCTGCTCACCCGGGCAACGGCCTCCGGTCCCGCCGTGTCGGTCTTGGCGATCACGACGATGTCGGCCATGTGCAGAACCGCCTCGCCGGGGTGGTAGGCGGTCTCGTGCCCGGCCCGCAGCGGATCGACCAGCACCAGGTGAAGCCCGGGCCGCACGAACGGGAAGTCGTTGTTGCCGCCCTCCCACAGGATCAGGTCGGCCTCGGCTTGCGCCGCGGCGACGATGCGGGCGTAGTCGACACCGGCGAAGACGACATGGCCCTCGGCCAGATGCGGTTCATACTCCTCGCGCTCCTCCAGCGTGCAGCCGGCGGCGTCGAGATCCGCCGCGGTCGCGAAGCGCTGCACCGCCTGGGATTCGAGGTCGCCATAAGGCATCGGGTGGCGGATGACGGCGACCCGCACGCCGCGCTCCGCCAGCCTGCCCGACAGCCAGCGCGACACTTGCGACTTGCCGCAGCCGGTACGCACGGCGGAGACGGCGATCACCGGCACACGCGCCGACAGCATGGTTCGCTCCGGCCCGAGGAGGACGAAGTCGGCGCCGACCGCCAGCGCCCGCGAGGCGAGGTGCATCACCGCGGCATGGCCGATGTCGCTATAGGCGAAGACCACGCGCCCGACCCGATCGCGCCGGCACAGCGCCTCGAGTTCCGCCTCGGCAACGATCGGAATGCCCTCGGGATACAGCCCGCCGGCCAGGGATGGCGGGTAGCGCCGGCCGGCGATGCCGGGAATCTGGGTGGCGGTGAAGGCGACCACCTCGGTCGCCGGGTCGTCGCGATAGACCGTGTTGAAGTCATGGAAGTCGCGACCGGCCGCCCCCATGATGACGGTGCGCACACGTTCGCCGGCCGCTACCATTGCCGTCCTCTGAAGCCGATTCGGGCGGCGCCGGCATGGCCGAACAGGAACCACATCTGCGGCGCAGCCTTTCGCTGCCGCTGCTCACTTTGTACGGGCTGGGCACGACGATCGGCGCCGGCATCTTCGCGCTGATCGGCAAGGTGGCCGGCAATGCCGGCGTCTTCGCCCCGGTGTCGTTCCTGGTCGCCTCGTTGCTCGCGGCGTTCTCGGCGCTGTCCTTCGCCGAGCTCTCGGCGCGGTTTCCCAGGGCGGCGGGCGAGGCGGTGTACGTTCGGGAGGGGTTGCAGTCGCATCGGCTGGCTTTGGCCGTCGGCCTGCTCGTGGCGTTGTCCGGCACGGTGTCGGCGGCGGCCATCGTGAACGGGGCGGTGGGCTATGTCCACGACTTCGTCGGCCTGCCCGGCGTGGCCATCATCGTCGGCATCGTCCTGGTGCTGGGGCTGACGGCGGCCTGGGGCATTCGCGAGTCGGTCACCCTGGCCAGCCTGTTCACGGTGATCGAAATCGGCGGCGTTCTGCTGGTGATCTGGGCCGGTTGGCGCGCCGCCGGCCACGCGCCCGGCATCCTGCCGCCGACCCCGACCTTCGATGTGGGGATCGGTGCCGGCATTCTCGCCGGCGCCGTGCTTGCCTTCTATGCCTTCCTCGGCTTCGAGGACATGGTCAACGTGGCCGAGGAGGTGAAGGATGTCCGTCGCACCCTGCCGCTTGCCATTCTGCTGACCATGGCGGTAACGGCGCTGCTCTATGTCTTGCTCTCCATGGCTGCGGTGCGGGCGGTGCCGCCGGCGGAACTGGCGGCGAGCGCGGCGCCGATGACGCTGGTATTCCAGCGCGGCACCGGCTGGTCGGGCGAGGCGATCAGCCTGATCGCCATCTTCGCCATCCTCAACGGCGCCCTGATCCAGATGATCATGGCGTCCCGCGTGCTCTACGGGCTGAGCGCGCAGGGCCAGTTGCCCGCCCTGCTCGGCATGGTGAACCCGCGGACCCGGACACCGCTCCCGGCCACGGTGCTGGTGATCGGGGCGGTCCTTGCCCTGGCCCTGTTGCTGCCGATCGAACCGCTGGCCCGGACAACGTCGCTGCTGGTGTTGACCGTGTTCTCCCTGGTCAACCTGTCGCTGTGGCGGCTGAAGCGCCGTGAGCAGGGGCTCGGACGGCCGGGCATGGTGCCGCGCTGGGTGCCGGCGGTTGGCGTGTTCGTGAGCGTGGCCTTCATTGTTCTGGAGGCGCTCCGGCTGTGGCAATCGTGAGCGGGACCCAGGCGCTTATCTCCGCCGGGGGCAAATTGAAGGCTGCTGCCTAATCCTCCAAATCCTCCCGCAGGATCGCGTAAAGCAGATGGTCGCGCCATTCGCCGTCGATCCTGAGATAGGCGCGGGCGGTCCCCTCCAGGGCGAAGCCGACTTTTTCCAGCAGCCCCCGGCTCGCCGTGTTGGCGGGGATGCAGGCGGCCTCGACACGGTGCAGGCCGATCTCTTCGGTGGCGAAATCGACCGTCGCCCGGACCGCCTCGGTCATGAAACCGCGGCGGGCGAAGGGACCGCCGATCCAATAGCCGATCGAGGCCATCTGGGCGACGCCGCGGCGGACGTTGGTGATGCCGATGCCGCCGACCAGCGTGTCGTCGGCCTTCCTGAATATAAGGAAGCTGTATCCCTCGTCCGCCCGCCACTCGCTGGTCTGGCGGCGCAGCCGGCGGCCATAGGCGGCGCGATCCAGCGCGCCGGCAGGCCAGGTCGGCTCCCACGGCTTGAGGAA
>JABDIP010000570.1 GCA_013003675.1 Inquilinus sp. | reverse complement strand
GGCGGCGGCGGCGGCCGAGCCGCCGCCGATACCGGCGGCGACGGGCAACGCCTTTTCCAGGTGGATCGCGACGTCGGGCCGCCGCCCGACCGCCTCGGCAAGCGCCCGCGCGGCACGGAGCACAAGGTTGCTCTCCGCATCGGCGGGCAGTTCGTCGGCGAAGGGGCCGGTGACAGCAAGAGCCGGTCGTTCCGCCGGTGTCACCGTCACGCGGTCGGCGATGGAGGCGAAGGCGACCAAACTGTCGAGTTCGTGAAAGCCGTCAGGCCGGCGGCCGAGCACATGCAGGAACAGATTCACCTTCGCCGGCGCGCTCTGTTCGGCCGGCACTGGCGAGGCGACCTCCCCGGTCACCCGGGCGACGGTCAGGGCGTGGCGGCCGGCGGCTCGCCCGCGGTGGTCGGCCCGTCCATGATGCCGCTTTCGACCATGCCGCGCGCCAGCTTGTCCTCGATGGTGAGGATCATCTCCTCGTCATCCGCCGTGCGCAGGGCCCGGCGCCATTGGAACCGGGCTTCGGTTCGGCGGCCGGCCATCCAAAGGGCGTCGCCCAAATGGTCATTGATGACGGCATCCTCCGACCGAAGCTCCACCGCGCGTTCGAGAATCGTCACCGCCTCCTCGACCCGGCCGGTGCGATAGAGCGCCCAGCCGAGGCTGTCGACGATGCTGCCGTCATTCGGCTCGATCTCGATGGCACGGCGGATCAGTTCCTCGCCCTCGGCCAGGTTCTCGCCGCGGTCGATCCAGGAATAGCCGAGGTAGTTCAACAGGAAGGCGTGATCGGGATTGAGGTCGATGGCGCGCACCAGATCATTCTCGGCCCGCTGCCAAGCCTTGGCCCGCTCCAGCGCGATGCCGCGCCGATAGAGGAATGTCCAATCCTCCTCGGCCAATTGCGGCGACCGCGTCGCGGCGCGGTCATAGGCCTCGACAGCATTCTGGAACTGGCTCTCGCCGCGCAGGAGGTCCGCCAGCCGCACCAGCGGCCCGCTCTGGTCGGTGCGCTGATCCGCCAACGCCTTCAATACGGCGATCGCCTCATCGGTCCGTTCGAGCCGGTCCAGCGCATTCGCCTCGCTGAGCCGCGCCGTCCAAGCGGTCGGTGACCTATCGGGAATGGCCCGGTAGATGGCCAACGCCTCCTCGTTGCGATCGGCGCGGACCAGGGACTCCGCCAGCAGCATCTGCGCGAGTTCGAGGTCGGGCCGCAGGTGGAGCGATACGCGGACCACCATCATCGCCTGATCGCTGGCGCGCTCCTGATTGAGGGCGGTCGCGATATGGAACAGCGCCTCGGCCAGACCGTCGACCGGGTCGCCGATCAGAGCCGGGGCCGCCTCGCCGCGATCGAGCCGGGCCAACAACGGCTCCAACAGCAGGCTGTCAGGGTTCTCGGCCGCATATTCGTCGTAAAGGGCACGCGCCTCGTCGACTTGGCCGGACCGTTCGAGCACCGAGCCCAGAGCCTGGACCAGGCGCAACGCGTTGCCGAGACCGCGGGCTTGGGCCAACGCCTGGCCGGCGCCGTCGAGATCGCCGCCGAAATCGAGGATCAACCCCTTGTGCAGATTGGCCAGCGAGGAGAAACCCTCCATCCCCAGCATCGGCTCCAGCGCATCCAGGGCCTCCGCCTGCTCGCCGAGACCGGCATGGATCCAGGCGCGCGCCAGCGGCAGCACGAATTGCGCCATGCCGTAGGCCTCTATCGTCTCCAGCCCGGCCAGTGCCGAGTCGAAGCGCCCGTGCCGCACCTCGTCCGCCGCCAGCAATGTCGCCGACAGCCATTGGCCACCATCCGACTGCCGCAGCCGGGCGGCGAGATCGACCGCAGTCGGCATCTCGCCACCGGCCAGGGCCAGCACGAAGGCGCGGCCGATGAGATCGGGGTTGTCCGGGTCGGTCTTCAGCGCCTCCGCCATGTAACGCGCGGCGGCCGCGACATCGTTCGCATCCTGGGCGAAGTTGGCCGCGAGGTAGGCACCCGCGGCGCTCGAGGCGGCGCTATCGCCGGCCGCCGCCCGCGATTCGATGGTGGGCAGCGCCAGCGCAGCGATGGCGGCGCCAGTGACCAGCAGGCGCCGGGTGGTGTGACAAGGGTTCGATACGATGGTCTCGCTCATGCGGCCTTCCGTCGGTTGCGGCGGCACGCAGCCGGCCAATCCACGGCGCCGGCCCCGAGGGGGGCCGCGCCCGCGGCGACCGGGTGGCACCTTGTTTTCGCCTAGCGCGTATAGGTGGAAACTACGGCAATTGCCGGGCAGGGTCGAAGAAATTCCCGGTCGCGGGCGGATCACATATTCGGGTAGTTCGGGCCGCCGCCGCCTTCAGGTACCGTCCAGACGATGTTCTGCTTCGGGTCCTTGATGTCGCAGGTCTTGCAGTGCACGCAGTTCTGCGCGTTGATCTGGAAGCGCGGCTTGCCGGCGCCATCCTGCACGATTTCATAGACCCCGGCCGGGCAATATCGCTGCGCCGGCTCGTCATACATCGGCAAGGTGAAGCTGACCGGCACCGACGGGTTCTTCAGCTTCAGATGCGCCGGCTGGTTCTCCTCGTGGTTGGTGTTCGACAGGAACACCGAGGAGAGCCGGTCGAAGCTGATCACCCCGTCCGGCTTGGGGTATTCGATCCGCTTGCTTTCCGCGGCGGCGCGCAGGCTGTCGCTGTCCTCCGCGTGGTGGCGCAAGGTCCACGGCGTCTTGCCGCGCAACCACAGCTCCAGCCCGCTGTACAGCGTGCCGAGGAACAGGCCCCAGCGGAAGGCGGGGCGCGCGTTGCGCACCCGGTGCATTTCCTTGTGGACCCAGCTCCGCTTCAGCGCCTCCGGATAGGCTGTCACTTCATCGCCGCCCACCGAACCGGCCTTGAGCGCCGCGAAGCAGGCCTCAGCGGCGACCATGGCCGACTTCATCGCCGTGTGGGTGCCCTTGATCTTCGGCACGTTGACGAATCCGGCCGAACAGCCGATCAGCATGCCGCCGGGAAACACCAGCTTCGGGATCGATTGCAGCCCGCCCTCGTTGATCGCCCGGGCGCCGTACGAGATGCGCCGGCCGCCCTCGAAGAACGGCCGTATCCGGGGGTGCGTCTTGAAGCGCTGGAACTCCTCGAACGGCGACAGGTAGGGATTGCGGTAGTCGAGCCCGACGACGAAGCCGACCGAGACCTGGTTGTTCTCCAGGTGGTAGAGGAAGCCGCCACCGTAGGTCTCGCGATCGAGCGGCCAGCCGAAGCCGTGGACGACGAGGCCCGGCCGGTGCTTGGCCGGGTCGATCTCCCACAGCTCCTTGATGCCGAGGCCGAAGGTCTGCGGGTCGCATTCCGTGCGCAGGTCGAATTTCTCCATCAGCACCTTGGCCAGCGAGCCGCGCACGCCCTCGGCGATCATGGTGTATTTGGCGTGCAGTTCGACGCCGGGCTGGTAGTTGACGGTCTTCTGGCCGTCCTTGCCGATGCCCATGTCGCCGGTGGCGACGCCCTTGATGCTGCCGTCCAGGTTGAACAGCGGCTCGGCGGCGGCGAAACCGGCGAAGATCTCGACCCCCAACGCCTCGGCCTGGGCGGCCAGCCAGCGGCACAGATTGCCGAGGCTGATGGCGTAGTTGCCCTTGTTGTGCAACTCCGGCGGCAACAGCGCGGCGGGGATCGTGAGGCCGCCCTTGCGGCTGAAGACCATGAAGCGGTCTTCCTTGACCGGCGTGTTGAGCGGCGCGCCCTTTTCCCGCCAGTCGGGGATCAGCTCGTTGAGGGCGCGCGGTTCGAGCACTGCCCCGGAGAGGATGTGGGCGCCGACCTCCGAGCCCTTCTCCAGCACGCAGACGCTGATCTCGTGATCGTGCTCGCGCGCCATCTGCTTCAGTCGGATCGCCGCGCTCAGGCCGGCCGGCCCGGCGCCGACGATGACCACGTCGTACTGCATCGATTCCCGCTGCATCGTGTCGCTGCCACCCTATCTTGAGGTCGCCCATAGTCGCCTTGATGGGCAGGAAGATAGTGCGCGTGATAGCTTGCGGCGATGTCGAGCACAAGCCCGCACCCCTTGGCCGCCCTGCTGGATTGGTACCGCCAGATGGGCGTCGACGAGGCGACCGCCGAGGCGCCGGTCGACATGACCGCGCTCGCCC
>JABDIP010000568.1 GCA_013003675.1 Inquilinus sp. | reverse complement strand
GCCGAACGAGGAACGCCGGCGCCGCGCGGCAACGCTCGCCGCCGAGCGGGGCGTGTCGGCGCACAATGTCGCCATGGCCTGGGTGTTGGCGCAGCCGTTCCCGTCCTACGCCCTCATCGGGCCGCGAGCGGCCGGCGAGATCGCGACCACCCTACCGGCACTCGGGCTCGATCTCAGTGCCGACGAGGTGGCCTGGCTCAATCTCGAGACGGGCGGCCGCTGACGGACGGTGGCGTCCATCCAACAGGATTATCGTCGGGACGAAGGATGTCCCTGGCATCCGGCCGGCAATGCCGGAGATCTCCGGTCCGGGTTCGCCTCACTCCGGCGGCATCTCGGTTGGCTCCCATAACTCGATGCGGTTGCCCTCCGGATCCATGGCCCAGCCGAAGCGGCCGTAATCGAATTCCTCGACCTTGTCGTCGACGGTCACGCCCGCGGCGCGCAGCTTGGCCAGCAGGCCGTCCAGATCGTCGACGCGATAATTGATCATGAACGGCGCATTGCTCGGGCTGAAATAGTCGGTGTCGTGCCGGAACGGGCTCCAGGCGGTTCGGCCCGGAATGCCCAGGCCGCCGGTGTCGGACCAGTCGAAGGCGAAGCCGTATTCGCCCGCCTCGATGCCCAGATGCTCCCGATACCAGGCGGTCAGCGCCTCCTTATCGCGGGCCTTGAAGAATACGCCGCCGATGCCGGTCACTTTCGCCATGCCATCGCCTCCCAGCCGATTTCACGGGATATCGCGCAGCGTGGTGGGCGGCGGCATCTCGTCCGCCCGCAGCGCCGCATAATCGTCGCGGCGGAACTCCTCAAGGGTCCTCTCCACCTCCTCCGCCGGGACACCCAATTGCCTCAGCACCTTGGCGCCGAGTTGCAGGCTGCCCTCCAGCGCCTCGGGCACCACGGCGGTCGCCCCCGCCTTCTCCAGCCGCGGCAGATCGGCGAAATCACGGCCGCGGGCGACGATATCCAATTCCGGCTGCTCGGCATGCAAGGCCGTAACGACGCGCTCGGCCAGCCCCGGCTTGTCCAGGGTGATGGCCACCGCCCGCGCCCGCCCGGCGCCGGCCGAACGGAATACACCGGGCTGCCGGGCATTGCCGAAATACACCGGCAGGCCGCGCGCGTGGCAGTCGCCGACCTTGGCCGCGTCGCGATCAACGGCGATATAGGGAATCTCGTGGCTGGCCAGCATCCGGGCGATCGTTTCGCCGACCCGGCCGAAGCCGGCGATGATCACATGCCGGGACACATCGTCGGTCTCCCGTGCAAGGCTCATCGGCGTCGCCGCCCGCCGCTCCCAATGGCGGGCGAAGGTGCTGCCCGCCCACGCGAGCAGCGGCGTCGCCGCCAGCGAGACCGCCACCGCCAGGAACAGGATCTGCCCGGTACCGTCGGCGACGATGCCGAGCACGACCGCCAGCCCGACGATGACGAAGGCGAATTCGCCGCCCTGTGCCAGCAGAAGCGCGATGCGCACCGACAGTGCCGTGCCGAGCCCGAACGCCAGCCCGAGGCCGGCGATCAGCAACGCCTTGCCTGCCATCAAGGCGAAGGCAACCGCGAACACGGCCTCGGCCCGATCCGCCAGCACGCCGAGATCGACCGTCATGCCGATGGCCATGAAGAACAGCCCCAGCAGCAGGCCCCGGAAGGGCTGGATATCCGCCTCGATCTGGTGCCGATATTCGCTTTCCGCCAGCATCAGCCCGGCGAGGAAGGCGCCGAGCGCCATCGACATGCCGGCCTGCGCGGTGACCCAGCCGGTCGCCAGCACGACGAACACAGACGTTGCGGCAAACAACTCGGCATTGCGGGTTCCGGCGACCACCCGATAGACCGGCCTGACCACGAAACGGCCGATGACCAGGATGACCAGCATCGCCACCGCCGCCTTCATCCCGGCGACGCCGAGCACGCCGACCAGGCTCCCGCCGCCGCCGGCAAGCAGCGGCAGCAGGACGAGCAGCGGCACCACCGCCAGATCCTGAAACAGCAGCACGCCGATCGCGACGCGGCCGTGGCGGGCGGAAACCTCGCTGCGCTCGACCAGCAACTGCAATACGGTCGCCGTCGACGACAGGGCGAGCGCCCCGCCGATCACCAGGGCGGCCGGCGGAGAGGTGCCGAAGGCCAGCGCCAGCAGGGCGATCACCAGCGAGCTGCCGGCGACCTGGACGAGTCCGAGTCCGAAGAGATAACGGCGCATCGCCCGCAGACGCGCCAGTGGCAGTTCCAGCCCGACAGCGAACAACAGGAAGACGACGCCGAATTCGGCGATCAGCCGGGCTTCCTCGGTGCTGCCGACCAGGCTCAGAACACCCGGGCCGACGACAACGCCGGCAACCAGATAGCCCAGCACCGGGCTGATCTTGAAACGCTGGAAGATCGGCACGAAAACGATCGCCGCCGCCAGCAGGACCAACACGTCGTTGAGCGGGACGGTCTGTTTCATGGGCCCATCCACCGGGACACGGGGTGCCCTTCTAGCACACCGCCGGGACCGGGTCAGGCAAATGGATCGCCTGAACTCAACCGTGCGCGAACGGCCGACGGGAGGGCGACAGCCGGGCCAGCGCGTCGACCAGATTGTCCATGGAATGCTGGCTCAGCAGGTACGGCACGCCGGCGAATAGCGGCTCGATCGCATCGGGCACCAGCGGGATGCTGTTGACCATGATCCGCTCGGTCCGCCCCATCGTGTCGCCGAATCGGCTGACCGGATCGAACATGGCGTTGACGTTGCGCAGATCGCCGGTCGACCGTCGCGACGTCATCCCGCCGAGACCGTCGATCCCCGGGGCGTTGAAGGCATGGACGGTGTGTCCATAGACCGCGCCGACGAATTTCGCCAGGGCGCCGCCGAGCGAATGCCCGGTGATCACCGCCGCCGGCCCGCATCGGTCGGTCAGATAGCGGCGGTATGAATGGTAGGCATTGACCGCGTCGGCGAATTGCTGGGTGAGACGTTTCTTGACGATCCCGTAATCGGCGATGAGATCGCCCATTTCGCCGGGATTGGTGCCGCGGAACGCCAACACGAACTCGTGCGCGTTCGGCCTCGCATAGACAGCGGCGTAGAATCCCGACGCCGTGTTGGCGTGGTCGAATCGGCGCTGCCAGCCGGCCAGTGAATGCGTGGCCGCCGAGCCGTCGTCGTATACGTGGCTCGCCAGCTTGGCGTAGTCCAGCACATCGGACATCTGGGTTATCCCCTCTATGCGGCGCCGGCCCGCCCCGGCCGACACGCCGCCCTGTTTATCCGCTCCCCTCGCTCAACACCCCGGGTACTTTTCGTTGGCCCGAGATTCGGGCGTGATGCCGAGAACGGCGAGGGCCGCCTCCTCGGCAAGTCGCCGTTCCCATTGCGCCGCCGCGACCGCCTTCAACGGTGGGCACATCGCCGCGAGCAGGGCATCGGGAACCGCGAAAACATGGAAGTCGTCGATCCGTTTCAGATTGTTCGCCGGATCCCGGTAGTCGCGGGTTCCTGGCCGTTGCAGCCACAGGGCCGCGCCCTGGCCCGGCGCCGGCACCTGCCCGCACTCCAACGCGACCAGACGGACGAGATGCAGCCCCTCCACCAGGTCGCGGTGGAACTCGGCGATGGTCAGGGAGTTGCCGACGGTGAACGAACGTTGCCGAACCTCCTCGCCGGTCGACAGGTAGGCACCGATCTGGAATGCCGCCAGGCGGTCGAGAACGACGAACCCGTCCTTCTGGTCCAATGCCAGCCCCGATAGGAGTTGGCCCGGGTCCGACGGACCCAAGAGCGCCTCGACGCTCGCCGATGGCGCCTCGACCGGCCATCGCAGATCGGTGTCGGCGTCGAGGAAGAGATCGAAGTGGCAACGCTCCATGCCGTCCGCGCCGGCGTTCGGCAGGATCGCGAAGGTCATCGCCTGCAGCCCGGGCGCGAGGGACGCCGCGTCCGCTCGCTCCAATCCGAACCGGACCGCGAAGTCGGTCGTATAGGACCGCAATACGGTGGCGTCGGGAGCCACGCCCTCGGCCGCGGTCGCGACGATGGGGCCGCATAGGGCGGTCAAGGCGATCGTGGCTTGGAGCAACTTCACGGGAAGACTGGTCGACAGTAGTGTTCTCCCCGGTGATCGCCCGCCGCCGCGCCGGCGACGGGATGCTGCGGTGCCCGGCGCCAAGTCTGCGTCAGCGAAGGCGGCACTACAACCGGAAAACGGCCGGTTTCGCCTTGGCGCACCGCCCGCGCATGCTACATAACGGGTCGCGCTTCCGTAGCCCCGGCGAGAGAGAATGAGCGACCCGACACAGCCCCAGCCCCGCGCCCTGCCCGAGTCCGTCGACGACACGCTGGCGCTGCTGGCCGCCGGCGACTATGTCGGCGAACGATCGCTGGCGACCTCCCTGTTCCTGGCGCTGAAGCTGAAACGGCCGCTGTTTCTGGAAGGCGAGGCCGGGGTCGGCAAGACGGAAATCGCCAAGGTGCTGTCGCACGCCCTCGGCCGCAGCTTGATCCGCCTGCAATGCTACGAGGGGCTGGACGTCGCCTCCGCGGTCTATGAATGGAACTATCCGCGGCAGATGCTGGAGATCCGTCTGACCGAGGCGGTCGGCGACCGCGACCGCGACAGCCTGGCCGAGGACATCTTCGGCGAGCAGTTCCTGATCCGCCGGCCGCTGCTGCAGTCGCTGACGCCGGACCTCGCGGGCCCGCCAGTGTTGCTGATCGACGAGCTGGACCGGACCGACGAGCCGTTCGAGGCCTATCTGCTCGAAGTGCTGTCGGACTTTCAGATCAGCATCCCCGAGCTGGGCGTCATCAAGGCCGAACACCCGCCGATCGTGGTGGTCACTTCGAACCGGACGCGGGAAATCCACGACGCGCTGAAGCGCCGCTGTTTCTATCACTGGGTCGACTATCCGGACGCCGAGCGCGAGCGCCGCATCATCGAGGTGAAGGCGCCCGGCACGCCGGCCGCGCTGTCGGCGCAGGTTGTCGGCTTCGTCCAGAAGCTGCGACAGGAGGATCTGTTCAAGCTGCCGGGCGTCGCGGAAACGCTGGACTGGGCCCAGGCGCTGACCGAACTCGACGTGCTGGAACTCGACCCGGCGACGATCAACGACACCCTCGGCACCCTGCTGAAGTACCAGGACGATATCGAGCGGGTTCGCGGCGAGGAGGCGGCCCGGCTCATCGGCGAGGTGAAGGCCGAACTGGCGGCGGCCGGATAGCGCGCTTGATGCCCGATACCGCTCCTCCCGGCGGCCGGCTGGCCCTCAACATCATGCAGTTCTGCCGTGTGTTGCGCGCCGCCGGGTTGCCGATCGGCCCCGGCAAGATGTTGCAGGCGCTGGAGGCGGTCCGTACCGTGGGCGTCGGCAGCCGCGCCGACCTCTACTGGACACTGCACGCAGCGCTGGTGAACCGGCGCGACCAGCGGGAGCTGTTCGATCAGGCCTTCCACATCTTCTGGCGCAATCCCGATCTGCTGAAGCGGGCGATGGCGCTGATGCTGCCGCAGATCGAAACCGGCCGGGACGAGGATCGCGAGCAGGTGATGCGCCGGCTGGCGGAGGCCCTGCAACAATACCCGAAGCCGGGAGGCGACCAGGGCCGGCCGCCGCCCGAACCGCCGGAGCTGGAGATCGACGCAACGCTCACCTTCTCTGAAAGAGAGGTCCTGCAATCGACTGATTTCGAACAGATGTCGGCGGAGGAACTGGCCCAGGCCAAGCGCGCCATCGCCGGCTTGCACCTGCCCGTCCGGCCCCTGCCCATGCGCCGGTTCCGCGCCAGCGCCAGCGGCCCCCGGATCGATCTGCGGCGCACGCTCCGGCGCAGCCTGCGCGGCGGCGGCGCGACGATCGATCTGGTGCGCAAGACCCGGCGCTATCGACCGCCGCCGATCGTTGCCCTGTGCGACATCTCCGGGTCGATGAGCCGCTATTCGCGGATGCTGCTGCATTTCCTCCACGCGGTGACCAGCGACCGCGACCGGGTGCACAGCTTCGTCTTCGGCACGCGGCTGACCAACGTCACCCGGCATCTTCGGCACCGCGACGTGGATCTGGCGCTCGACCGGGTCGCCGGGGCGGTCGAGGACTGGTCCGGCGGGACACGGATCGGCACCTGCCTGCACGATTTCAATCGCTGGTGGGGCCGGCGCGTACTGGGCCAGGGCGCGGTTGTCCTGCTGATCACCGACGGGCTGGACCGCGACACCGCGCACACCCTGGAAACAGAGATCGAGCGGCTGCACAAGAGCTGCCGCCGTCTGATCTGGCTCAATCCGCTGTTGCGCTATGACGGCTACGCGCCCAAATCTTTGGGGGCGCGGCAGTTGATGCCGCATTGCGACGATTTCCGACCGGTGCACAATCTGGAAAGCCTCGCCGACCTGGCCGCGGTGCTGTCGCGGGAGGCGGCGCCGGCGGATGCCCGCATGGAACGCTGGCGGACGATGGCGGCGGCCTGACGTCCGGCCCGGTCCGCCAAGAGAGGGAAGCCATGACCGAGCACGACGACATCCTGGAACAGGCCGCGTCCTGGCGCGCCGAGGGGCGCAAGGTCGCCCTGGCGACCGTGGTTAGCACCTGGGGCTCATCGCCGCGGCCGACCGGCAGCCAGCTCGCCGTCGACCAGGACGGGCGCATGGTCGGCTCGGTGTCCGGCGGCTGCATCGAGGGCGCCGTCGTCCGCGAGGCGCTGGAGGTGATGGAGGGCGGACCGCCGCGCCTGCTCGATTTCGGCGTCACCAACGAGCAGGCCTGGGAGGTCGGGCTCGCCTGCGGCGGCAAGGTCGAGGTCTTCGTCGAGACCGTCGAATGAGAAAACCGATCCTCGAGGCGCTGTTGAAGGCACGGGCGGAAAAGGCAGCGACCGCCCTGGTCAGCCATCTGGAGAGCGGCGCGCAGACGTTGATCGCCGGCGACCGGCGGATCGGCGACCTGCCGCTGACCCCGGCATTGGAGGCGGCGATTTCGCAGGTTCAGCGCGCCGACCGCAGCCGCCGGGTCGACAGCGAGGCGGGGCCGGTCTTCATCCAGGTCTTCAATCCGCCGCTGCGCCTGATCATCGTCGGCGCGGTGCACATCGCCCAGCCGCTGGCGCCGATGGCGGCCCTGGCCGGCTATGACGTCACGGTGATCGACCCGCGCCGCGCCTTCGCCAGCGACGAGCGCTTCCCGTCGGTCTCGGTCCGCCAGGACTGGCCGGACGACGGGCTGAAGGCGCTGGCGCCGGACGCGCGGACCGCCATCGTCGCCCTGACCCACGATCCGAAGCTGGACGATCCGGCGCTCGATGTGGCGCTGCGCGGCGACTCCTTCTACATCGCCGCCCTGGGCAGCCGGAAGACCCATGCGGCGCGGCTCGAACGGCTGGCGTCGCTGGGCCACGGGGCGGAAACGCTGGCCCGCATCCATGGCCCGGCCGGGCTGGCGATCGGTGCCGTGTCGCCAGCCGAGATCGCCGTCTCCGTCATGGCCGAGATGACCGCCGCCCTCCGCCAGGCGAGCCCGGCGCGGATTGCCGCGGCGTGAGGTTCGGCGACATCCCGCTGGACGACGCGGTCGGCGCCATCCTCGCCCATTCGGTCCGCGACGGCCGGCTCAGCCTGAAGAAGGGTCGGGTGCTCTCCGCCGACGACGTGGCGGCGCTGAAGGCGGCCGGGCGCCGGGCGGTGATCGCCGCCAAGCTCGACGACGGCGACGTCCACGAGGATGCCGCCGCCGAACGGCTGGCGCGGGCGGTGACCGGGCCGAACCTTTCCGCCAGCCCCGCCCGGACCGGCCGCGTCAACCTGCTCGCCGAGGCAGACGGTCTTTGCGTGGTCGACCGGGAGCGGCTGGACCGGATCAACCGGATCGACGAGTCGATCACCATCGCCACCTTGCCGCAGCACGAGCCGGTGGTGCCCGGACAGATGGTGGCGACGGTCAAGATCATTCCCTTCGCCGCCCCGGAGGTCGGCCTTTCCCTGAGCGAGACGGTCGCCGCGCCGGACGATCTGGGGCCGGTGATCCGGGTCGCGCCGTTCCGGCCCCGGCTTGCCGGTCTGATCCAGACCCGCCTGTCCGGGACCAAATCCGGAGTCCTGGACAAGACGGCTCAGGTGACGGCGGCGCGACTGGACTCGCTGGGCCTGACGGTCGCCCGCGAACGCCGCTGCGAGCACGCCGCCAAGACCCTGGCCGGCGAGATCCGCTCGATGCTGTCGCTGGACGTCGAATTGGCGCTGATCGTCGGCGCCTCGGCGATCACCGACCGCCGCGACGTGCTGCCCGAGGCGATCGAGTTGGCCGGCGGCGAGGTCGAGCATTTCGGCATGCCGGTCGACCCGGGCAACCTGCTGCTGCTCGGCAGGGTCGGCACGGTTCCGGTGATCGGCCTGCCCGGCTGTGCCCGTTCGCCGAAGCTGAACGG
>JABDIP010000526.1 GCA_013003675.1 Inquilinus sp. | reverse complement strand
CGTCGATCGCATTGGCGATCAGGTACGAGAGCACCCGACTCACCGCGCCGCTATCGGCCAGCAGCCGGGTTCCGTCGACCGCGACATGGGTGGACAGCACGACCCGATCGGACCGGCAATCATCCTTCGCCCGGGCGACGCTGGCGGAAACCGGGGCGACCGGATCGATCACCTCGTCGTGGAGCTGGACCCCACCATGCTCATAGGAGACCAGATCGAGCATATCGGTCACGAAGGAGAGCAGTCGCAGGCCGCTTTCCTGGATGTGCCTGGCGTATTGGCGATAGCGGGTATCGCCGACGCTGCCCAGCATCTCCCGATCCAGCATCTCCGCGAAGCCGATGATAGCGTTGAGCGGTGTCCGGAACTCATGATTCATCAGGGCGACCAGGTCATTGGTCGGATCGCCACTGCGCCGCGCGCCAGCCGCCGCACCATGTGACCGGTCGGCGCCCTTGCGCGTCACCTGTCGTGACGGGGTCGCGGAGTGGTCGGACTGCCGGCCCTGGGAAATGCATCGGCTCAGCGCGGCGATCGACGCTGTCGTCGGCCGTCGACCGTGGTTCCCGTCGCCGCATTTGCAGGCCGGGGAACCCGCTGGCGAGCGTTCCGGCAGGAATTCCGCCAAGATGCCATTCGGTTCGCCGGCACCGTCGCACAACGCGGTCAGTTTGAGGTCGCCACGGCAGATCGCCCCGTCTTGGGCGACGAGTCGCCGTGTCAACCGGACCGACTCCTCGGCGCATGCCAGCAGATCGACGAACAGGGCCGCTTCGCCGTCGCATTCGTCGGGATGCAGGACGTCGTGCCAGGAAGCGCCCGCAAGCTCCGACCGGCTACGGCCGAGGATTTCGGTGAATACGCTGTTGACGTTCTGGATCGTCCCGTCAAGGCCAACGATGGCCGTGGCGATGCGATCACTTTCGCGGGCGCATGGGGCTTTTCCGGCTCCGCGATCAGTGCCGGGAAACGAGAGTACCTCGTGTGTCATATGGTCTGCTCATCCGTCAGTTTCCCACATCGGCCCTGTGACGTCTTGTTTTGGGAATCCGGATTAGTCCATGCTACCGGTTCCATTCCTTCAAGTTTTCACGCCTTCAGTTGTCGTTTGCAACAGAAAAATCAGAGATTCGCGGCGAATTCACAGAAAATTGTTCCTATATGCGGAATAGCCATTCCATAATGCGAAAAGTTAAACTTCCGTATACCAAGAACCGGTCAATAGTCGGCCCGTCTTAACCGTTCGTTTACTATTCGAGCACGTGCCCGACGGGGACGGTGGGCGCCCGGTATCCGATTAGTTGGCGAGCCGAAATTGCATCAACGGACGCGCTGGCCACCCTGGCTCAGGTCGGCGATGGCGGCGGCCAGATCGTCCATATGCGGCACCAGCGTTACCACCCCCAGTGCCCGCATCCGGTCGCCGTGGCCAACGGGGATATGTCGGCCACCCAGATAGCCGATCACCGTCATCCCGGCGGCAAGCGCCGCGGTCGCGCCGGCGACGCTGTCCTCGACCGCCAGGCAATGGGTCGGCGCCGCATTCAGGCGCTTGGCCGCCAGCAGATAGACGTCCGGCGACGGCTTCGGCCGGGCGACCATCTCGGCGCAGAAGATGTCGCCGCCGAAGTGCCGCCCGAGCCCGGCGCGATCCAGCATGCGATCGACCCGGTCGCGCGGGCTGTTCGACACGACGCCCTTGGGCAGGTCGATGGTCTGCAAGGCGCGGTCGGCGCCGTCGGTCGCCTCGACCTCCCGCTCCAGGGCCGCCTTGATCGTCTCGGCGGCGGTCTCGACGAAGTCTGCGGGAAAGCGGACTCCATATTCCGCTTCGGCCGCGGCCACGATCTGATCGTCGGTCGATCCGAAGATCGCGGACGCATAGCGCTTCCTGTCCATCGCCGGCACGTATTCGCCGATCAAATCGGCGAGGATCCGGCAGGCGATGATCTCACTGTCGACCAGCACGCCGTCGCAATCGAACAGGATCAGCTCCATCGGTGCCTCGCTGCGGGGGTTGGGAAATGCGTTGACGCCCTTGCGGCTTTCTTGCTTGCTCATGGGCGCCGCCATACAGTACCGCTAAATCGATTAAAAGACCGCCGGAGCGACGGCGGCGATTTCTGGGGAGGGGGCCGCGGCCGTGCGCGAGCCGATCAAGTACGTCTTCATCTGGCCGGCCTTCCTTGTCGTGCTGATCGTGGCATTGTTCCCGCTGTTCTATTCGCTGATCGTCAGCTTTCAGAGCATGCGGCTGGTGCCCCCGGTTCCGCCGCGTTTCGTCGGCCTCGGCAACTATGCCGATCTGTTGGGACAGGAGCGGTTCCGGTCGGTGGTCGGCACCACGTCGCTGATCGTGTTCTGCTCGGTGACGGTCCAATACGTCCTGGGCTTCGCCATCGCGTTGGCGCTGCACGGCAAGGTGGCGGCGGAGCGGCTGTTCCGGGTGACGTTCCTGTTGCCGATGCTGATGGCGCCGATCGCCGTCGCCATGGTGGCGCGCATGCTGTTCCATTCGACGGTCGGCCCGATCAATGAGTTCTTCACGCTGGTCGGCCTGCCGAACCTGCCCTTCCTGACCAAGGCGAGTTGGGCGCTCGGGGCGATCATCACCGTCGAGGTCTGGCAGTGGACGCCCTTCGTCATCCTGATGATGCTGGCCGGGCTGCAGACGTTGCCGAGCGAGGTCTATGAGGCGGCGGACCTGGAGAACGCGACGCCGTGGCAGCAATTCTGGGGCATCACCTTTCCGATGCTGCTGCCGATCTCGGTCGCGGTGATTTTCATCCGCGTCATCGAGAGCTTCAAGATCCTGGACACGGTGTTCGTCCTCACCGGCGGCGGGCCCGGCATCTCGACCGAGACGCTGACCCTGTTCGCCTACCAGGAGGGATTCAAGAAGTTCAATCTCGGCTACACCTCGGCGCTCAGCTTCCTGTTCCTGATCGTCATCATCCTCTTCGGCGTGGTCTATCTGGCGGTATTGCGGCCGACGCTGGAAAAGCGATCATGAACCGCCACCGGGGCAGTCGGGCGGTCACCTTCGCGCTGTGCGCGATCTGGTTCGTCGTCACCATCTTCCCGTTCTACTGGACCTTTGTCACCTCGTTCAAACCGCCGACCGCGGTGAATGGCGGGCCGACCTATCTGCCGTTCATCGATTTCGAGCCGACGGTGAAGGCCTATGTCGACGCCTGGTCGGGATCGCGCGGCGATTTCTTCACGCCGTTCCTCAATTCGACCCTGATCGGCATCAGCGCGACGGTGCTGGCGGTGCTGCTGGGGTCGATGGCGGCCTATGCGCTGGTGCGCTTCCAGTTCCGCGTCCGGCTACTGGCCGGCGCCGCTTTCGCGGCGATCGGCATCGGCGGCTTTCTGCTGTTCCAGGAACTCGGCCTGTCGCGGGCGCAGGCGATGGGGGTGTCCTTCCTGCTGGCGTTGCCGACCTCGGTGCTGCTCAACGGGCTGCGGCTGCCGGGGCCGGTGCTCGGCAACAACGACGTCGTCTTCTGGTTCGTCTCGCAGCGCATGTTCCCGCCGATCGTCACCGCCTTTGCGCTCTACCTGCTCTACTCCGAACTCGGCAAGGAGGGGTTGAAGGCGCTCGACACCTATTGGGGCATGACGCTCTGCTACACCTCGTTCTCGCTGCCGATCGTGGTCTGGCTGATGCGCGATTTCTTCCAGGCGCTGCCGGTCGAGATCGAGGAGGCGGCGCTGGTCGACGACGTGCCCCGGCTGCGTATCTTCTTCGAGATCGTGCTGCCGATGGCGCGCCCGGGGCTGATCGCCACCTCGATGATCACCCTCGGCTTCGTCTGGAACGAGTTCCTGTTCGCCCTGCTGCTGACCACGTCCAACTGGCAGACCCTGCCGATCATCCTGTCCGGGCAGAACTCCTACCGCGGCGATGAATGGTGGGCGATCTCGGTGGCGGCGATGGTGTCGATCACCCCGATGCTGGTGCTGGCGTTTTTCCTTGCCAGGCTGATGCGATCTGGCCTGGCCCTAGGGGCAATAAAATGATCGCGTTGAAAATGTTGGAACCTTTGGGAGGAAGTCGATGAGAGGCGTGATGTTAGCAACCGCGGCGGCGGCGGCATTCGGTCTGGTGGCCGGGCCGGCGGCGGCGCAATGCGATCCGGACTATCGCGGGGTCACCCTGACCGCCGGATCGCAGACCGGACCGTTCATCGCCAGCGCGGTGCAGGTGGCCGGCGCGAGCTGGGCCGAGAAGACCTGCGGCCGCGTCGAGGTGGTCGAGTTCCCGTTCGGCGAGCTCTATCCGAAATACCTGACGGCGATGGTCGCCGGCGAGGCGTCGTTCGACGTCATCACCTTCGCGCCGGCCTGGACGCCGGACTTCGCGCCCTATCTGGCGGAGATGCCGGATTACATCCGCCGCACGCGGGTCTGGCAGGACATCCACCCGGTCTATCGCGACCGGCTGATGGTCTGGAACGGCAAGCATCTGTCGCAGACCATCGACGGCGATCTGCACACCCTGTCCTATCGGACCGACCTGTTCAACGACCCGGCGGAGCAGGAAGCCTTTGAGGACCGCTATGGCTACGCGCTCGACGTGCCGCAGAGCTGGGACCAGTACTACGACGTCGCCGAGTTCTTCACCCGGCCGGACGACGGCCTGTGGGGCACGGCGGAGGCGTTCCGCCGCGGCGGCCAGCAATTCTGGTTCTTCTTCACCCACGCCGCCTCCTACACCAACCACCCGGACAATCCCGGCTCGATGTTCTTCGATCCGGACACCATGGACGCCCTGATCAACACCCAGGGCTGGGTGAAGGCGCTGGAGGACTACATCCGCAGCGTCGAGTATTCGCCGCCGGGGGCGCTGAATTTCAGCTCCGGCGACATCCGCACCGCCTTCGCCGGCGGCCAGGTGGCGATGAACTTCGACTGGGGCGACACCGGCGTGATCGCCGCCGACCCGGAGCAGAGCCAGGTCAGCGGCAATGTCGGCTCCTCCGTCGTGCCCGGCTCGAGCCGGATCTGGAACCACAAGACCGACCAGTGGGACGAGATGGACGAGGTCGTGAAATCTCCCTTCATGGCGTTCGGCGGCTGGCAGGCGGCGGTGCCGGGCTCGAGCCGCAAGATCGAAGCGGCCTGGGACTTCATCGAGCACCTGTCGAACCCGGAGAACAGCGGCGTGGCGGCGATCACCGGCGGATCCGGCGTGAACCCCTATCGCTTCAGCCACTTCACCAATGTCGACCGGTGGCTCGGCATCTTCTCCGCCGACGAGGCGGAGATGTATCTGGCCGCCCAGAAGGGCAGCCTGGATGCGCCGAACGTCGCCATCGACATGCGTCTGCCCGGCTACTTCTCCTACACCGAGGTGTTGGAGATCGAGCTGTCGAAGGCGCTTTCCGGCGACGTCTCGCCCAAGGAGGCGCTCGACGCGATCGCCGAGGAGTGGAACGACCTGACCGACGAGTTCGGCCGTGACGCCCAGCTCGCGGCCTATCGCTCATCGATGGGCCTGCCGCCGCTCTAGGCGCCCGCGACGTTAGCGGACCGGCCCGGGTGCCCAGGAACGGGCGCGCGGGCCGGCTGCCGCGACAAGAACAAGAATGAAAGGCGAATCTCCGCATGGCGCGCGTCACCCTGACCGATGTCGTCAAGAAGTTCGACGAGGTCGTCGTCATCCCGGAGCTCAATCTGGAGATCCAGGACAAGGAGTTCGTCGTGCTCGTCGGCCCATCGGGCTGCGGCAAGACGACGACGTTGAGGATGATCGCCGGGCTGGAGACCGCGACCTCCGGGGCCATCGCCATCGGCGACCGCGAGGTCACCAACCTCAGGCCCGGCCTGCGGAACTGTTCCATGGTGTTCCAGAATTATGCGCTCTATCCGCATATGACGGTGCGCGACAATATCGGCTACGGCATGAAGGTGCGTGGCGTCGATCGGGCCGAGATCGACCGGCAGATCACCAACGCGGCGCGGATTCTCGGGCTGGTCGAATACCTCGACCGGAGGCCCAAGCAGCTTTCCGGCGGCCAGCGCCAGCGCGTCGCCATCGGCCGCGCCATCGTGCGCGACCCGGACGTCTTCCTGTTCGACGAACCGTTGTCCAACCTCGACGCCAAGCTGCGCATCGAGATGCGCTCCGAGATCAAGAACCTGCACCGGCGGCTGCGGAACACCGTGGTCTACGTCACCCACGACCAGGTCGAGGCGATGACCATGGCCGACCGGGTCGTGGTCATGCACCGCGGCGTCATCGAGCAGATGGCCGACCCCATCACCCTCTACGAGCAGCCGTCCAACGCCTTCGTCGCCGCCTTCATCGGCGCCCCCAGCATGAATTTCCTGTCGGCCAAGGTACAGGCCGCCGGCGACGGGCTGGCGGTCGTCCTCGCCGACGGCACCAGCCTGCCGATCCCGGCCGAGCACACGGATCGGTATGGGCCGGCCAAGGGACGGCCGGTGACCCTCGGCCTGCGTCCCGAGCACATGGCCGGCGGCGCCGCCGGGCCGGCGGTATTCACCTTGACAGTCCGGGTGATCGAACCGCTCGGGCCGCATACCCTGCTGATCGGTGAGCTGGCCGGCAGCCGGATGACCGCCCAGGTCGACGCCCATTTCCCCTGCGAGCCGGATCAGACGCGTGAGATCACCGTCGATATGAGCAAGATGCACCTGTTCGACCCGGAGGGTGGCGTCTGGTCATGGGCCCGAAGCGCATCGAGAGCCTGATGCGCAATCTTCAGGAAGCCTATGCCTGGGATATCAACACCTGGGTCGAGGAT
>JABDIP010000499.1 GCA_013003675.1 Inquilinus sp. | reverse complement strand
GCCTGATCGACACGGTGAACGCCGCCCGACCGGACTTCGTTCTCCATGTCGGAGATTTCAAATCCGGCAAGTCGGATTGCAGCGACGACCGCTTCGCCCTCGAGCGCGACATGCTGAACAGTTTCGACGGCGCGGTGATCTATACGCCCGGCGACAACGAATGGACCGACTGCCACCGCAGCGGCTACGACCCGGTGGAGCGCCTGGCCCGGCTGCGCTCGATGTTCTTCGCCACCGACCGCCGCTTCGGCCGGCAGCCGATCGCCCTGGAACGCCAATCGTCGGTCGATGCCGGGACCCCGACTCCGGAGAATGCCTTCTGGTGGCACAACGGGATCGCCTTCGCCACGGTCCATGTGGTCGGCAGCAACAACAATGCCGACGATTTGGCGGAATTCTCCGCCCGGGACGCCGCCAATACGGCCTGGATCGGCCGGGCCTTCGCCCGCGCCGCGGAAGCGCGGAGCGCCGCCGTGGTCCTGGCGCTGCACGCCGACATCTTTGTCATGCTGGGCCGCCGCGACGGCTTTCGCACCACCCTCGACGCCATCGAGGAGGGCGCCCGGTCGTTCGGCGGGCCGGTCCTGGTGATCCATGGCGACAGTCACCGGTTCGTCGTCGATCAGGCGATGGTCGATTTCGCACCCGACGTCGACAATTTGACGCGGCTTCAGGTCTTCGGCGATTCCGAGGTTCACGCCGTGCGGGTTCTCGTCGATCCCGCCGCGCCGGGTGTCTTCGCCTTTCAGCCGCTGATCGTTCCCGGCAACACCCGGTCCTCCCGCGGCGGCTGACCGGGGGCATTGACAGCCAGCCGCCGACCGCCTGCAATCGCCCCGGCGAATAGGTCGGGAGGGTCGACAATGGCGGACAAGGTGCGCGTATTGGTGGTCGGGCTGGGCCATATGGGCCTTTCCCATGCGAAGGCCTATCACCGGCTCGACGGCTTCGAACTCGCCGGGCTGTGCACTCGCCGCCTCAAAAGCCGCACCGACCTGCCGGCCGAATACGCCGGCGTGCCGCGTTTCGAGGACTTTGGCGAGGCGCTGGCGACCGTCAAGCCCGATGCGGTGTCGATCAACACCTGGTCCGACACCCATGCGGATTTCGCCGTCGCCGCCATGGAGGCCGGCGCCCATGTCTTCGTGGAAAAACCGCTGGCGGAAACCGTCGCGGATGCCGAGCGGGTCGTCGCCACCGCCCAGCGGACCGGACGCAAGGTCGTCGTCGGCTACATCCTGCGCCACCACCCCTCCTGGACCCGGCTGGTCGAACTGGCCCGCACGCTGGGCAAGCCGCTGGCCATGCGGATGAACCTGAACCAGCAGAGCACCGGTGAGGCCTGGGACTGGCACAAGAATCTGATGAAATCGCTGTCGCCGATCGTCGATTGCGGCGTGCACTATGTCGACATCATGTGCCTGATCACCGGCGCCAAGCCGGTCCGGGTACACGGCATCGGCGCCCGCCTCAGCGATGAGATCGTGCCGGACATGTACAATTACGGCCAGCTCCAGGTCACCTTCGACGACGGCTCGGTCGGCTGGTACGAGGCCGCCTGGGGGCCGATGATCAGCGAGACCGCCTTCTTCCTGAAGGACATCATGGGGCCGAAGGGCAGCGTCAGCATCGTCATGGACGAAAGCGGCGGCGGCTCGGCCGACATGGAGACTCACACCAAGACCAGTTCGATCCGCCTTCACCATGCGGCGCTGAAGCCCGACGGCACGCTGGCCCGCCCCGACGAGACTATCAGCATGGCCGACGAACCGGGCCACGACGAGCTGTGCGAACGCGAGCAGGCTTATTTCCTGAAGGCCATCCGCGAGGATCTCGACCTCTCCGACCACATGGCCGACGCGGTCAACAGCCTGCGCATCGTGCTGGCGGCGGACCGGTCGATCCGGGAGCGGCGGGTGGTGGAGCTGTAGACAGGATCTATCACGCCCGTCTCGCATTTACGGTTCAGAACAACAGTTGCCATATTAGAGTTAGCTCAAGGTAACGAACACAAATTCTGCCTCTCGAACATTATCGACAAACGTTGATGAACAAGCACTCGATCAGGTATATACTGTCGAATAGATCTTGCTAATTATAGCCAGCCATTTAATGGTCGTAAATGAGACTGCGAATTATTGCCTGTATTGCCCTAACTCTTCCCATACGATCCAGCGCACATTCGATGATTGCGGTTGGCGACTTCATTCAATAGTAGTACGATACTCCCCTAAATTGCCTCAGAGAATTCCGAAGAGCGCAACACCATCAAGTGTGTGCTTATCAATCCCAATTAATGATTAGTAATTCTCCATAAGCACGTGTCCGCATTTTGGGCCTTTCGAATATATCTTGGCGAAATTTGGATACTTTGAAAATGCGAGGTAACTAAAATGGCTGTTGTTGTCTCTATGATCAATATGAAGGGCGGCGTTGGGAAATCTACTTTAACGTTTAATCTAGCATGGCGATCAGCATGGAAAGAGAATTTGCGTGTGCTGGCAGTTGACCTAGATCCTCAAGCAAATTTGAGTCAGTATTTCCTCGGAGCAAGTAACTACCTCAAATTGCTAGACAACAATCACAAAACAGTCGTAGAAATATTCGAACAATTCTCGTCACCAAATTCGACCACAGGCGCACCCACATTGGTAAAACCCAGCGAAGTGATTAGAGGGTTAAGAAAATGGAATGACGGCAGCTTGCTTGACTTAGTGCCTTCTCGGCTCGAACTTTCCTGGACACTCAAAAATCCTACCGAGAAATCACAACTTCTTCCTCAGTTTCTTGCAAAAGTGCAGGGGAATTATGATCTGATTTTGATAGACTGCGCACCAACGGAATCCATACTAACACTTTCTGCATATCGCTCTAGCCGCTTTGTTTTCGTCCCAGTCAGACCAGAATTCCTAGCAACGATAGGGCTTCCGTTATTGGCAAGGTCGCTAGACGAATTTCGGTTGATGCATCAAGATCAAGAAATCCAAATGGGTGGAATCATCTTTAACGACATGCGCCGAACCGGCACCCCTCCAGAACAACGGCAATCCAAAAAAGACGTGACTGCTCTAGCAAAGACGCATAGTTGGCATGTTTTTAAGAGCGTCGCTCACCATTCAGATTCGTACCCAACTGGCTCAAGAGAAGGTACACCAATTTTTCATACCTCTTACGCCCGGGATTATGTCATAGGTGAGTTTCACAAAGTAGCTGACGAGTTCTTAGTTAAGATTGGCCTGAAATGAAACCACGAGTGAAGTTAGCCGTACTGCGAATAATTTCGCTTCAGGAAGAGTTTAGCAGATACGAGTTAAGAAGAGCGGTTGATTTCGTATCGACCCATAGAACAGATGACCTGCTAGCGTGGCTTGCAGGAGAAGGTGAGTCCGCACCCAAGACGGCACGCCGGACTGCGGGCCGACCGAGTAGCAACCGGTCGTTGGCTCTTGCAGAGTTGCGCGACGGCGATCCAGAGCGTTACCGTCTGTTACATGAAATAGATGGGCTATTGCGTGACGGCTCTTTGCTGCCAAAGCTTGAAGATGTAAGGAAACTTGGCGTGGAGCTAGACAAGAGCTTCACAACTGGAAAAACTAGGAGAGATGCAATTCCTCGGCTAATGGAGCTCTTGGCTGGACAATCGCTTGAAAGAATAAGACCCTTGGTTCATCGAATTATTCTCGACGCCGCCAAAGATGGAGAAAAAGACAAGGAATATGAGAGACTTGCGGCATTTTTGATGCATGGGAAGAATATACGGTAGTGAAATATATTATTTGGGTTATATGTCTCAGTCATCCGAGGACTATAGGTTCGACGTTTCTGCTATATATAGTTCTTTCCGGATCAGGACGTCGTCCTCCGACAGTGCCGACGAGCCGGGCCACGACGAACTCTGCGAACGCGAGCAGGCGTATTTCCTGAAGGCAATCCGCGAGGACATCGACCTCTCGGATCACATGGCCGACGCGGTCAACAGCCTGCGCATCGTGCTGGCGGCGGACCGCTCGATCCGCGAGCGGCGGATGGTGGAGCTGTGGGGTCGGTCGGCGGGTGTGTGAAATTTCCCGGTGATCCAACCTCAAGCATTGACAGTAGTTTGATATTCAACTATCTAGTTGGATATCAAACTACTGGAGCCGGTCATGAACAGACGGAGATTTCTCGCGGTTGCCGGGGGCGGGATCGTCGTGGCGGCCGGCGCGGGCGTGGCCGGCTTCGTCGGCAGCCGGACACCGCACACGGCGCTGCGGCCTTGGATCGATGCCGGTTCGCTCTACACCGAGCCGAGGATGAAGGCCCTGTCCTATGCGATCCTGGCGCCCAATCCGCACAATCTCCAGCCCTGGCTCGTCGATCTGGCGCAGCCCGACCGCGTGATCCTGCACGTCGATCCGGACCGGTTGCTGCCGCTGACCGACCCCCCGAACCGGCAGATCGCGATTGGCCTCGGGTGTTTCCTTGAACTGATGCGCATGGCCGCCGGCCAGGACGGGTTTCGGGTCGACTTCGACCTGTTCCCGGCGGGCGAGGACGAAAATGCCCTCGACGAGAGGCCGGTGGCGATCGCGACCTTCTCGAGGGATGCCTCGGTTCAGCCCGACCCCTTGTTCGCCCACGTTCTCGCCCGCCGCTCCCTCAAGGAGCCATTCGACCTGACCCGCCCGGTCTCGTCGGAGTCCCTGGCGCGGCTGGAGGCCGTCGTCGAGAACGGCACCGCGACCGGCAGCAGCAATCAGGCCGGATCCGTCGATGCCCTGCGCCGGTTGACCCACGACGCCCTTCTGCTCGAAATCGAGACGCCGCATACGTTCTGGGAGAGCGTCGACCTCTTCCGCATCGGCAAGGCGGAGATCGAGGCAAATCCCGATGGCATCGACTTCTCCGGCCCGATGTTCGAGGCGCTGCATATGGCCGGCATGTTCACGCGGGACGCGGCCCTGGACACCGGCACCTCGGCCTACGAACAGGGGCGAAACGCCGTCCTGGAAAACACCGATACCGCGATGGCCCATCTTTG
>JABDIP010000491.1 GCA_013003675.1 Inquilinus sp. | reverse complement strand
GCGCGACGGTGATCGGCACCGCCGGCAGCGCCGAAAAGGTCGCGCTGGCCCGCGCGCATGGCTGCGACCATCCGATCGACTACAGCCGCGAGGATTTCGCCGCCCGGGTCAAGGAGATCACCGGCGGGCGCGGCGTCGACAAGGTGTTCGACGGGATCGGCAAGGCGACCTTCGAGGGCTCGTTCGACAGCCTGGCGCCGATGGGCCATCTGGTCAGCTTCGGCCAGGCCTCCGGCCCGGTCGAGCCGATCGCCATCGCCATGCTGGGGCAGAAATCGGCGACCCTGACGCGCCCCTCGCTGTTCCACTACTCCGCCAAGCGGGAGGATCTGCTGGCGATGGCCGGCAACCTGATGGACGTGGTCGCCAAGGGCGTCGTCAGGATCGAGGTCGAGCAGACCTACCCGCTCGCCGACGCGGCCCAGGCGCACCGCGATTTGGAGGCGCGCAAGACGACCGGGTCGACGGTGATGCTGGTTTGATCGGGCGCGACCGGGTGTCATGAAGATCGACGGGGTTCCCTACCGCACAATCTGGGTGAACGAGGACGGCCGGTCGGTCGAGATCATCGACCAGACCGCGCTGCCGCATGTGTTTCGCACCGTGACGCTGAAGACGTTGGAGGATGCCGCGGCCGCCATCCGCGACATGCTGGTGCGCGGGGCGCCGCTGATCGGGGCGACCGCCGCCTATGGCATTTGCCTGGCGATGCGCGACGACCCGTCCGACGACGCCCTGGACGCCGCATGCCGCACCCTGGCGGCGACCCGGCCGACGGCGGTCACCCTGCGCTGGGCGCTCGACGAGATGCGCGGTGCCTTACGCAACCGCGCGCGCGACGAGCGGGTCGCCGCGGCGTACGCCCGCGCGGCGGAGATCTGCGACGAGGATGTCGCGATCAGCGAGGCGATCGGCGAGCACGGCCTGGCGCTGATCCGGGAGATCGCCGCCGCCAAGCCGCCGGGCGAGCCGGTCAACGTGCTGACCCACTGCAATGCCGGCTGGCTGGCGACGGTCGATTGGGGCACCGCCACGGCGCCGATCTACAAGGCGTTCAACGCCGGTCTGCCGGTGCACGTCTGGGTCGACGAGACCCGGCCGCGCAACCAGGGCGCCTCGCTGACCGCCTATGAGCTGGGCCATCACGGGGTCGGCCACGCGGTGATCGCCGACAATGTCGGCGGCCACCTGATGCAGCACGGCATGGTCGATCTGTGCATCGTCGGCACCGACCGCACCACCGCCACCGGCGACGTCGCCAACAAGATCGGCACCTATCTGAAGGCGCTGGCGGCGCACGACAACGGCGTGCCCTTTTACGTCGCCCTGCCCTCCACCACCATCGACTGGACCCTGGCCGACGGCGTCGCCGAGATCCCCATCGAACAGCGCTCCGGCGACGAGGTCTCGCGGATCGCCGGCCGCACCGATGCCGGCGACATCGCCACGGTGACCATCACCCCGGCGGGCAGCCCGGTCGCCAACTACGCCTTCGACGTGACGCCGGCACGGCTGGTCACCGGGCTGATCACCGAGCGCGGCGTCGCCGAGGCGTCCCGCGAGGGCCTGGCGCGGCTGTTCCCGGAGCGCGCCGGCGAGGGCGCCTGATGCGCTATCGCGTCACCGCCGAGGATCGGCAATGGGTCGACGAGTTCCGGCAGAACCCGGCGGGCCCGCACAGCCCGAACCTGCAGCGGGTGCTGAACGCCATGCGCGGCGCGCCGAACGCCGGCAAGTACTGCCTGATCTGCACCAAACCCTTCGCCGAATGGCAGCTCGCCCGGATGAGCGGCCAGCGCGGCGTGCCGCCGACCCCGGTGGCCGGCGAGGTGTTCACCGATCTCGCCGAGGCGGAATGGGCGGTCTTCCGCCGCCGCTGGCGGGAGATGACCGGCGAAGATCTGAATTAGCGGATACCTCGAATAGGTCTTCGCACCCGGTTCCCCGCGTCGTCCCCTGGCGGACTCGCCATGCCCGGCCGCCACCCTCCTTTGCGTCGTTCCCGGACTTGATCCCACCGGTTTCACACATCTCGCGGCGCCGCCGCCAGCAATGCAGAATTCGGCGGATTCTCTCCCATTCGTCGTCCCCGGACTTGATCCGGGACGACGAAATGTGGGGTTCGCGACGCCCGTGCAAAGATTTGTGAATGTCGTAGGGTCAAGTCCGAGGACGACGCGGGGTGGTTTGGCGCGGTCAGCGGCAAGGTGTGTGACTCCAGCAACCTCGAGGAGAGGGCTAAAAGCCCATATCACCGATGGCGATCCTGATCTGGTACTTGACGAACGCAGAACATATAGAGTACACGGCCATCAGTCAGTCTCATGCCAGCGATAGGTCAATTCGCATTGCATCGTATCGCAGCTTGGACATTGGATAGTTCCGTTGCCCAATAGCCGAAAGGTGGAGCACCCGCAGTTGCACATCCACAACTCGGGCTCATCCGCCTCAGCGGCAGGGCTGCGCAACTCAATAACATTGGACATGGAGAATTACTCCGATGGCAAAGTACATTGAAAGGGCGCGTAGCGCCAAGACCGGTCGTTACGTCAAGAAGTCTTATGCGGAAAAGCACCCAAACACGACCGTGGTTGAGCGTGACAAGGTGAAGCCGCCCAAGAGACCGAAATAACGCGATCTACCGTTCGTCACTTTAGAGGCCCCTAATCACTTCTCCGGGGACTCTTCCTTCGCCTTGGCCTTTGGCACGATGCGGCGCAACTTGTCATCAAAGGCTTTCTCATCCTCATCGCAGGCAAGTTCGCGGGCGGCCTCGATAAACCGCTCCGACTGGCTGGCTTTATGCGTGTCCCGCTTTGACATATTTCGCTGTCTCAAACTTGGCTGTTTCGATTGAGATGGTCTCTCCATCAATCCTGTAAAATACCGTCAACGTTGGCCAATCGGCAGACTGCGCCCCTGGAATTGTATACGCCCGCACGTTACCGGATTCTGTGAGTGGCATTCCAGCCACCGGGTCACGGCTGATCGTCCACGTTGCCGCCTCCCAAACGTCCTCAGCGCCAGGCCATTTAAGTATGGCTTCATCAAGCGCGTCATCGGCATCCTTCTCATGACGTATGGTCTTCACTACATATAGCCACGCTTTCGGGCCTCGTCCTGCGCCCAAGCCAACTCATCACCTTCCGGCTCCCGGCCCCGCTCGGCGAGAACAGCATACATAGGCAATTCCTCACCCATGGCTGCGATCTCCCAAGCGTACCCATGCGATTCTTCGCTAATGGAAGCGGCCGTATGCTCCATGCATATATGCTTTATCCAATAGTCAACGACCCTTCGCTCTTTGGCTGTCAGAAACTTTGCCGGCGGGGGTTTCAGAGCCTCGTAAACATCTTTGGCGTAATCGCCAGCAAACTTTCTGTCCCGCCAGAACTTAATTGCACCGTCATCCGCCAACTCCTTGCGGATTGGCAGCAACGCATCAGCCGTAGGCCCATTCTGGCGCTTGACATATTTTGCGCCCGTGATCGGCTCCCCTCGCTGCAAAAACGAGCCAGTATCAGACTTCCAGAGAATCTTGTGGATCTTGACCGAGCCGAGTTTAGCCTTATCCGGGCACGACCAAATGATGTAGTGCACCAGATTCTTAAATTTCTCTCGGTCGAAAGCGAAGCGCTTCAATCGCTTACCATCCAAAAGCCAACGCACTCATAGCTGTGGCTCCCCCAGTCATTCAGGCTGTCTATAATATAGGCGCTTTCCCTTAATTCCGGCTAACGCTGTCTCTGTACGCTCTGCATCTGCGCATTTCCGCTCACTGTATCGGAAATCAAACTCAGCCATGTAGCGGTGCAAATGACGCTCGCCGCAGTGCTGATAGATGCCCTTCATTCCGCGCTTGAAGATGCTGAAAAAGCCCTCAATCGTATTCGTGTGCGCTTCGCCGCGCCCATACTCGCCAGAACCGTGATAAACGCGCTTGTGATCCGCAAATTCGCGCCCAACCTTGACGTAGTGCTTCGCCTCATCCGTCATCAGGTGCGCTTCCTTGGCGACGTTCTCACGGACTATCGGCGCGACGGTCTTGGTGTTCAATTGATCGACCACGATTGACCGGGCCTTGCCGCTCTCGCGATCAACAAGCGAAACAACCTTGTGCTTATGCTCATAGCCGTGGCGCACCGGAACACCCTTTTTGCGGCCTATGAAAGTCTCATCGACTTCAACCGCGCCACCGTCGCTACCGAACGGGCTGAAATCGCCACTGCGCATTGCTTCCCGCAGCCGGTGCGTCATGAACCACGCCGTCTTGTACGTGACTTCCAGAATGCGGTGTAGCTGGTGGGAGCTAATGCCCTTCTTGCTGCTGCAAAGCAGGTATGCCGCCTGTAGCCATTTGTGGAGCGGGACATGACTGGACTCAAAGACCGTCCCGACCTTGACCGTGAACTGCTTCCGGCAATCACCACAAAATTTTAACCCACGGCGGGCGCTCTTGCCCTTAATCTCTGAGATACGCCCCATGCAACCACAGTGAGGACAGACGGGACCGATTGGCCATACGATGCTCTCCAGCTTCGCAAAGGCGGCGTCTTCATCGTGAAAAAAGCGCTGACTCAGTATGCTCATGGCCTGATAACTCCTTGATACTGAATATGGAGTCAGGCTGTGCGTTTGTCAAGTATATAATCACCGATGGCGATGGGTAGTTCCCGGAGATGGGCGAAGCCCTCTAAGCAGGGAGAGGGCCTCACAACCGGCCGGCAAAGCGGTCGACGCAGGGCGAGAGGCGGGGTCTCGCGAGCCGCCTACTCGGCCGCCTGGTCGGCCGCCGAAGCCTCCGCCAGAGCGCCACGAATACCGGCCCCGTAGACCGGGTCGACTTGGTCGAACAGCGCCAGCTGGCGGTCGACGATCGCCGCCGGCACGCCCTGCATGGCGTCGGCGATGTTGGCGAACAGGCGGTTGCGCTGACCCTCGTCGAACAGCCGGAACAGCGCCCTTGGCTGGCTGAAATCGTCGTTGCCCTCGCGGTGGTCGTAGCGGTCCGCGTCGCCGGAGATCGCCAGCGGCGGCTCGCCCGCCTCGGGCCGCTCGGCCGGGCCGCCGAACGAGTTCGGCTCGTAATAGGCGTCCGGGTTAGGGTTGTTGGCGAAGAACCGCATCGCCCCGTCCTTGTGGTAGTGGTGGACCGGACATTTCGGCGCGTTGACCGGCAGCGCCTCGTAGTGGGTGCCGAGCCGGTGGCGGTGGGCATCGGCATAGGAGAAGATGCGCGCCTGCAGCATCTTGTCCGGCGAGAAGCCGATCCCCGGCACGATGTTGGACGGCGAGAAGGCGGCCTGCTCGATCTCGGCGAAGTAGTTGTCCGGGTTGCGGTTCAGCTCCATCAAGCCGATTTCGATCAGCGGATAGTCGCCGTGCGGCCACACCTTGGTCAGGTCGAAGGGGTTGTACGGCGTCGTCTCGGCATCGGCCTCCGGCATCACCTGCACGCAGACCCGCCATTTCGGATGATCGCCCTTCTCGATGGCGCCGAACAGATCCGCCTGGGTCGATTCCCGGGTGCGCCCGACGACGCCCTCGGCTTCCTCGTTGGTCCAGTGCTGGTGGCCCTGCAGGGTCTTGAAGTGGAACTTGACCCAGAACCGCTCGTTCGCGGCGTTGATGAAGCTATAGGTGTGCGAGCCGTAGCCGTTGATGTGCCGCACGTCGGTCGGCAGGCCGCGGTCGGACATCAGGATGGTGACCTGATGCAGCGATTCCGGGCTGAGCGACCAGAAATCCCACATCGCCGTGGCCGAGCGCAGATTGGACTTCGGATGGCGCTTCTGGGTGTGGATGAAATCCGGGAACTTGTACGGATCGCGGATGAAGAAAACCGGCGTGTTGTTGCCGACGACGTCCCAATTGCCCTCCTCGGTATAGAACTTCAGCGCGAAACCGCGCACGTCGCGCTCGGCATCGGCCGCGCCCTGCTCGCCGGCGACGGTGGAGAAGCGGGCCAGCATCTCGGTCTTCTGCCCGATCTTGGCGAACAGCTTGGCCTTGGAATAGCGGGTGATGTCATTGGTGACGGTGAAGGTGCCGAAGGCGCCCCAGCCCTTGGCGTGCACGACGCGCTCCGGAATGCGCTCCCGGTTCTGGTGCGCCAGCTTTTCGAGCAGCTGGTAGTCCTGCAGCAGGACCGGCCCGCGCGGTCCGGCGCTGAGCGAATTCTGGTTGTCGGCGACCGGCGCACCGGCGGTGGTGGTCAGGACCGGGTTCTTCGACATCGGGCGTCTCCTCTCGGCTCTGCGGTCCCGCCGCCAGCAAGGGCGCGGCGGGTGGGGAAAGGATCGGGGAATGAGCGACAGTAGACCGACGACCTGTTTTGGTAAAATCGATTGTTGCTCTGGCTAAGATCGGAACTTCCTATCGTTCCTTCGTGCGACGGATCGCCGGCCGCCCGGAGATTCGGTTCTCTTGGACAGCGCCGCGCCGTCCGCCTATGGCTAGGGGTCGGCAGGAACGGGATCGGGCGGGCCCGGCTCGACACCCCGCAGGCAACGCCGACGGCCGAGAGGAATGCCCATGTTGTTGCAGCATTGTACCTGGCAGGAGGTCGAGTCCCGGCTGGAACGAAGCACCGGCATCATCCTGCCGATCGGCTCCACCGAGCAGCACGGGCCGAACGGGCTGATCGGCACCGACGCGCTGTGCGCCGAGGTGATCGCGCGGGAGGCCGGCGAGGCGGCCGACGCCCTGGTCGCCCCGACCATCGCCGTCGGCATGGCCCAGCACCACATGGATTTCGCCGGCAGCATGACGCTCAGGCCGACGACGCTGATCGCGGTGCTGCGCGACACGGTGATGTCGCTGGCCCGGCACGGCTTCACCCGGTTCTATTTCATCAACGGCCATGGCGGGAACGTCGCCACGGTCAACGCCGCGTTCTCCGAGATCTACGCCGAGTCCAGCCTGGACCCGGAGCAGGGCAACCGGCCGGTGCCGCGCTGCAAGCTGCGCAACTGGTACGACGCGACGGCCGTCCGTCGACTGTCCAAGGAAATGTTCGGCGCCTCCGAGGGCAGCCATGCGACGCCGTCGGAGGTGTCGGTGACGCAGTACGCCTTTCCCGAGGCGATCAAGCAGGCGGAGATGTCGCCCAGGATCGCGCCCTACGGCCCGATCCTCGACGCGCGGGACTATCGCCGTCGCTTTCCCGACGGCCGCATCGGCTCCGACCCGTCGCTGGCCAACCCGGAGGCCGGCGGGAAGCTGGTCGAGGCGTCGGCCCGGGAGCTGGCCGACGACTACCGGTCCTTCCTGACCGAGGCGTGAGGCGGCGGCCGTGCTGAGGCTGGTCGGCTATAGCGACCGGTTGAGCGTCGCGCCCGGCGAGGACATCGCCTTCATGGTGTCCGCCGACGGGCTGGATCGCTACGAGGCGGCGATCGTGCGGCTGATCCATGGCGACGCCAACCCGGACGGTCCGGGCTTCAGGGCGGATCCGGTCGCCAGCACGATCGAGGGCGGCTATGACGGCCGCTTCCAGGAGATCCGCGCCGGCTCCTACGTCGCGGTGCCGGACCATCCGGCGCTGCGCGACCTGGCCAGCTTCACCGTGGCGGCGATGATCTGGCCGACGCTGCCCGGCAGCGGGCGGCAGGCGCTGATCGCCAAGGGCGGCCACGCCGCGCGGGCCGGCTTCTCGCTCGATCTGGACGAGGCCGGCGCCCTGTCGCTGACCCTGGTCGATGACGATGGCGGAACGGTCGCCCTGTCCTCGGGCAAGCCGATGCTGGCGCGGCACTGGTATCTGGCGGCCGCCGCCTTCGACGCCGAGAGCGGCCGGGTGACGCTGGTGCAACGCCCCCTGAAGCGTTTTGCGCTGACCGACGACGAGGCCACCACGACCGCGGAAACCGCGATCCGCCCGGCGAATTCCGGCACGCCTCTGACGATCGCCGCCGGAATCGCCGAAATCGACGACCGCGGGCCGCGGACCGCCGCCCACTACGACGGCAAGATCGACAGCCCGATGCTCTTCGGCCGCGCCCTGGGCCTGGCGGAGTTGAACGGCCTGTTCGGCCCGTCCGCCTCACGCGAGGGGCTGGTCGCCGGCTGGGATTTCAGCCGGGAGATGCGCTCGATTCGGGCCGTCGATAGCGGACCGCACGGCCTGCACGGCACCTGCGTCAACCTGCCGGCCCGGGCCATGAAGGGATGGAACTGGACCGGCACGGAGATGAACTGGACCCGGGCGCCGGAGCAGTACGGCGCCATCCACTTCCACCGGGACGATCTGTACGATGCCGGCTGGCAGGCGGATTTCGTCTGGACGGTTCCGGAGGGAACCCGCAGCGGCGTCTATTGCGCCCACATCCGCTCCGCCGACGGCGCCCATGAGGACTATCTGCCCTTCGCGGGGCGGCCGCCGCGCGGCGAGGCGACCGCCGAGATCGCCTTCCTGATGCCGACGGCGAGCTATCTCGCCTATGCCAACGACCACAACTCGGTCGACGGCGAGGCCGCAGAGATGCTGATGGGCCGGCTGATCAAGCTGCAGCCGGGCGACCTGTTCATCGACGAGCACCGGGAATACGGCCTCGCCACCTACGACACCCATGCCGACGGCAGCGGCGTCCGCTATTCGTCGCGGC
>JABDIP010000443.1 GCA_013003675.1 Inquilinus sp. | reverse complement strand
GCCGTGGCGGGCGTCGGCGCCGTCGGCATCTTCGCGCTCGACCTTCCCTGGCTGCAGACCCTGATGATCCTGGTGACCGTCGGCGCCGGCTGGGCGATCTGGCGCGGCTTGGGCACGGCGATCTTCGACATCGCACTGGAGTCCGCCGGGCGCCCGAAGCGAAGCCGCCTCGGCCCAGACTGGCGGGAACGCTTCGGCGTCTGGTCGACCGACCGCTGGAGCCGGATTCGACGCTCATCGGACTGGCCGGGCGATGCCGACGACGAAGTACCGGTCGCGCCGCGAGCCGCCTCCCGCGGCGAGGCGGAAGCCTTCCGGACCCTTGGACTGGTCGAAGGCGCCTCGGCGCAGGAGATCAAGCGCGCCCATCGCCGCATGATGAAACGGCACCACCCGGACCGCGGCGGATCGACCGAAGCGGCGACCCGCCTGAACCGGGCCCGAGAGCAGCTGCTGCAAGGCTGATATCGGCGAATCGGCGCGGTTTCCGCCGATCCGGTCGTGGATGACCTATCGTTAACCCCTTGCCGCCCATATGATTGCGGCGGGCCGCTTGATTGCCACCGAAACTGGTGTCGTGATGCCGGCATCGGAAGCGATGGAAGGAAAGAGACATGTCGTTCGGCGGATTCGGGTTCGAATTCCTGGTCGGCGCCGTCGTGGTGCTGGCGGTCGTCCTGGCGTTGCGGATGGTGAAGATCGTGCCGCAGGGGCGCGAATGGACCGTCGAGTTCCTCGGCCGCTATACCCGCACGCTGAGGCCGGGGCTGGGCCTGATCAATCCGATCTTCGAGCGGATCGGCGCCAAGCTGAACATGATGGAGACCGTGCTCGACGTGCCGAGCCAGGAGATCATCACCAAGGACAACGCCATGGTGAAGGTCGACGGCATCGTCTTCTTCCAGGTGCTGAACGCCGCCAAGGCCGCCTATGAGGTCAACCAGTTGCAGCACGCCATCCTGAACCTGACCATGACCAACATCCGTAGCGTCATGGGCTCGATGGATCTGGACGAGCTGCTGTCGAATCGCGACCAGATCAATCAAAAGCTGCTCATCGTGGTCGACGAGGCCACCAATGCCTGGGGCGTCAAGGTCACCCGCATCGAGATCCGCGACATCTCGCCGCCGCGCGACCTGGTCGACGCCATGGCCCGGCAGATGAAGGCCGAGCGCGAGCGCCGCGCCACCATCCTGGAAGCCGAGGGCGACCGCGAGGCGCAGATCCTGCGCGCCGAGGGCCTGAAGCAATCGGCGATCCTCGAGGCGGAGGGCCGGCGCGAGGCCGCCTATCGCGACGCCGAGGCCCGCGAGCGCGAGGCCCAGGCCGAGGCGAAGGCGACCCACGACGTCTCCGAGGCGATCGCCGGCGGCGACGCCATGGCGATCAACTATTTCGTCGCGCAGAAATACATGGATACGCTGTCGGACATCGGCACCGCGCCGAACCAGAAGGTGCTGTTCCTGCCGCTGGAGGCCTCCAGCGTGATCGGCGCCCTGGGCGGCATCGCCGAGATCGCACGCGACGCGCTGGGCGGCGGTTCCGCGCCGCCGGCCGGCGGCGGGAAATCCACCCCGCGGCCGCGCGGCGGCATCGCGAAGCCGCCGGCTCCGCAGACACCGCCGACTCCGCCGAGTGCGGGGCCGTGGGCATGATGGAAGGCGGCTTCACGATCGAGTTCTGGTACTGGTGGGTCGCCGCCGCGCTGCTCATCGCGCTGGAAGTCGCCATTCCGGGAGTCTTCTTCCTGTGGCTGGGCATCGCCGCGGCGGTGGTCGGCGGCATCGCCTTCCTGATCCCGTCCCTGGGCTGGGCCGGGCAGACCCTGATCTTCGCGGTGCTGGCCTTTGCCGCCATCGTCGTCGCCCGGCAGATCGTCAAGCGCCGCCCGCCGGATTCCGACGAGCCGTCGCTGAACCGTCGCGGCGAGCAATATGTCGGCCGCGTCCTGACCCTGAGCGCGGCGATCGAGAACGGTCGCGGCCGGGCCGCCATCGGCGACACCGCCTGGACGGTCGAAGGCGACGACATGCCCGCCGGCGCACGGGTCCGCGTCGTCGGGATCGACGGCATCGTGCTCAAGGTCGAGGCGGACGGCTGAGCGGCCCGGGCGGCAAAGCGGTCGGAGGCGCTACAGGTCGAGCGCTTCGTCGTCGTCATCCTCGTCGTCATCGCCGCCCCGGCGCGGATGCTCGTCGCGCGGCAGGCGCGGGATGATAATGTCGCCGTCGGCGGTGATTTCCGGCAGACCGTAGCGCGGCAATTCCTCGACGATGATCTCCAGGTCGCGCAGGGTGCGATTGAGCAGATCCAACGCCTCGGCGACCGACTCTTCGTGCGATCTCGGCCGGCGGTCCTCGTCATCGGCGTATGCCGGCGACGACAGGAGCAACAGCGTCGCGGCCAGTGCCAGCGCCGGACCAGCGCCCGACCGCGTCGGAAACCGTTCTGCCATGGTCCTTCCCCAACCGTCTCCGGGACTCGCTCTCTTCTATCGCCGGTGAATATGGCACCGCCGGGGCGACCACGGACAGCGCGGGGGAACCGACACCCATAGGGCGAGAAGGACGGCGATGCCTTTACCGGGCCTTAAGCCTGACGAGCCGCAAGTCCCCGCCAGCGATCGCCCGAAATTGCCCGATGGTTTTGCCGCTTCGGCCCGCGAGGCCGGACGCCACGGTTGAATGACGCCTATCGCCGACGGCGTCCGAATAGATGAACGCAGCCGTCGATTTATTGGAGAATACTGGCGTTCCATTGGGGATTCACGAAATCGGTAGGCGGAAAATTCCCCATTTCCTCATTTCTATTTCGAACTGATCGGCGTTGCAAAGATTAATTGGTTAACAATCGATCAACTATACTCTGCCTTAGTCTTCCGGACCCTCGGCGTCTTAACGGAACCTTAAATCTCGCGTGGCCTAATACAACCCGCGAGCGGCAAGGCAATCCGAACCCCAAAGACGTCGGGAGCCTTCGATCCTCGCCATCGGGAAATGGTTGGGGCACGGGTTCAGGAGGCTGCGGGACAATGCAAAAGCGCACCGAAAACAAGACGACCGGGAACTCCGGCCTGACGGCGGCGATTGTCGAGCGTTCGCAGGGCCTTGCCCGCCGGGTGAGCCGCGTCGTGGACGAGGTGCGCCGCTGCCATCTGGACGATGCCTTCCTGTCGACCGACAAGGGCATGTGCTATCGCGACGACCTGCGCGACCACGGCTGAGGTCACGCCTCTACGCCACCCCAGATCGGTCAACGTGAGCGCCGTACCGCGCTCGGATTGACGTCGAAGACCCGCTTGAATGCCCGGCTGAACGCCGCCTCCGAGCCGTAGCCGACGGTTTCCGCGATATCCGCCACGGTGCGGCCGGTGGATTTCAGTTCATCCCACGCCTTCAGCATGCGCCACCGGGCCAGATAGGTCATCGGCGGCTCTCCCAGCACGGTCTTGAACCGGCTCGCCAGGCTCGACCGCGACATGCCGACGCGCTGCGCCAGCGAGGCCAGGGTCAGGACGCCATCGCCGTGGCGATGGATGACCCGGAGCGCCCGGCTGATCTGGCGGTCGGTCAGGGCCGCCAGGAAGCCGGGGGTCGGCCGGCGCTCCGCCAGATGGGCCCGCATCACCTGGATCAGCAGCACCTCGGCCAGACGATCGACGACGCTCTCCGCCCCCGGCCCCGGCGCGCCGGTTTCCCGCACCAGCAGGGACGATACCGCGTCGAACCAGCCGGGCTGCCCCCAATCCAGCGAGCGCACATGGATCAGCGGCGGCAGCTCCTCGATCAGCGGATGCCGCAGATTGCGATCGAACTCGAAATGGCCGCACAGCAGCGTCGTCGCCGCGCCGCCGCCGGCGAAGGGCTGACCGTCGCCCTGAAGCGCCTCCAGCACGGCGCGACCGGGCATCGTGGCACCGTCCGGCTGATCGGACAGGGCGTGGCCGTCGCCGCGCGGAAACACCACCACGTCGCCGCTGGAGAGCAACGTCTCACCGCCCGTCCAGCGCAGCCAGCCCTGCCCCCGCACCACCATGTGGAACTGGGCGACAGTGCCGGCATCCACCGCCATGCCCCAGGGCGCGCAGAAGCTGGATTGGAAATAGACGCAACCGTTCAGGCGGATCAGCCGCAACACGTCGCTGAGAGCGTCTTCGGCGCCTTCGACCATCGCCAATCCTTTCCCCCGCCGCCGATCTGACGGGATACCGAGGGGTGGAATGTATGCCCCTTCACGCCCGACTTCCACATAGCGGCAATCAGATTGGACGATCGATCAAGAGAAATGGAAATCCGGCCATTCAAGCCGTCCTTGGTCCGGACTATCGGTAGAGGTGTCCAGGGCCGGCATCGGTGCCGGCCGCTTCCTCAAACGGAGACCAGCCACCATGTCCGCAGCCATTGCTTCTCCCCGGTTCCTCTCGAAAGCCGCGATGTGCCTTCTCGGCCTGTCGCTCGGCGCCTGCGCCGCCGGCGCCGGAACCGGATCGTTCGATCCCGGCGCGGCGGCCGTGCTGCCCAGCCAGAACGTGCAATTCGAGAACATCAATCCGGCGATCCGCATGGGCACCGCCTAGGGCGACCGCGCGACCGGCGAACACGGCACCTTCGGCAAGTTCCCGGCGGATTTCATCACGCCGTTCCACACCCATAGCGGCGCCTATCACGGCGTCGTGCTGGAAGGCACCATGACCAACCCGTTCGAGGGCGAGGAAAGCCCGCCGCGCATGGGGCCGGGCTCCTACTGGTACGTGCCCGCCGGCGCGGTGCATGCGACCGCCTGCGTGTCCGACACGCCGTGCCAGTTCTACTTCCACGCCGAGAGCGGCTTCGACTTCACCCCGGTGGAGTAGCGCAGACCGGCGGCCGGCCTTCTCGGGTCGGCCGCCGAACCCGGCGGGTGCCGTCCGCCTCGATTGGTGCCCCCTTCCGGACTCGAACCGGAACTCCGCGTCGCGGAAGCAGATTTTAAGTCACCCAATTCGTATCTCACAAGATCCTACCGTGTCATATGATGGCGTACAACCCATTGAAAAAACGACATAATCGTCCTTTGACGTCCTAACGGACAGTGTTTCGGACCGGGCCTCGTTTTGGGCCCCGAAAGGAGCTGGTCATGGCGACGAAGTTGACGCAGGCCTTGGTGAACAGGGCGACCGACGAGCACGGCGCGGGCACACAGGTGTACGATGCCGAAGTGAGCGGGCTGAGGGTGGTGGTGGGCAAGAGGTCAGCCAGCTACAAGTTGGTGGGCAGGATCAACGACGGCACCGACCGCTACGTGTCGGTGGTCATCGGCAGGACCGACGAGGTCTCCCTCAGGAAGGCCAGGGAGCGCGCGGCGGAGCTGCGGCTGACGCTGAGACGCGGTGACACGACCCGAGGACGCCGAAGGCGCCCGTGCCGACCCTGGAGGCGGCTTTCGAGCGCTACGCCGAGGCCAGGGCCGACGAGCTCAGCCCGAGAACAATGGGATGGTACCAGCAGAAGGTTGAAGGCCCACTGGCCAGCCTGCGGAAGCTGCCGGTGGACCGGATCGACCGGGAGCGGGTCCGAACGCTGCACGAGCGGATCACCCGGACGAGCGGCCCTTACGGTGCAAACGGCGCGATGCGGGTGCTCAAGCTCATCCTCAACGACGTCGCGAGGTCGCACGACCTGCCGCCCAACCCCGTCTCGCGGGCGGTGCGGATGAACCGCGAGCGGCCGAGGGACTGGGCCGTCGGCCCCGACGAGATGCCCGACCTCTGGCGGCGGCTCGACACGCTGGACGACAGGGTGCGCCGCGCCTGCTGGCTGGCGATGCTGCTTACCGGGCTCCGCTGCCACGACGCGCGGTCGATGCGGTGGGACAACCTCGACGGCGACGGAGTGCTGCTGGTTCCCTCGCCCAAGGGCGGAGAGGCCAGGGCGTTCAGGACTCCCCTGCCCCGGCTCCTCATGCAGGAGCTGGCGGAGGTTCGGGACCTGACGGCGCCGCTGGAGAGCCCCTTCGTCTTCGCGTCCCCGTCATCGAGGAGCGGCCACGTCGAGCAGATGCGGCGGACCTGGGAATTCAACTACGCGCCCCACCAGCTCCGGCATACCTACCGGACGATGGCGCTGGAGGCCGGCGTGGACTTCCAGACCGTCACGCTGCTCCTCAACCACGCCAATCCCCACGTCTCGTTCAACTACGTGACCCGGGCCCACCTTATCGGCCACATGCGGGAGGCGCAGGAGCGCATCTGCGAGAGATTGGCGGCTTACCGATAGAGGGATGGAGAGGACCTCGTACTGACCAGCACGGTCATTCTTTGATGGGGGCCAGTTCTATCAACATATATCCCGAAGATATGCTTTCCGCCGTAAAGGCAACATTGGGCGAGAAGGTGCTGTCGATACCCTCGCCCCGGATGAACAAACTCAGGTCGGTATGGCCCTGTCGGAGTAAGGCCGCAACCCGTTCAACGGGGTAGAAGGTTGCCACCACTCGACGTTTCTCTCCCGGGCCAAGGCGCAGCTCAGTTAAGGAAGCACCCGAGCTATCAGCGAAATCGAATCTTCCGCTTTCGTATCGGCCGCCCCCCGGATACCAAAAAAATGCATCCCCTCGGCTAGCCAATACCACGGCGTCTTTATGCTTGTTCTCAAATTCGACAACTAGCGAGACCGGTTCGACAACCGCTTGCTCGCTGGCAGGGGCATCTCGGTTTGAGCCGACAAATGGTTCAGTTATGTCCAAAAAAAGTGCAACAGCAGCTATAATTGTTCCGAGGATCGCAGCCACTGCTGCAAGGGCTCCAAGCTAGTTTAGTAGCGACCAATTCCTCCAGTGCCTGCAGATCGACGCCCACAACGATTAAGTTCCCCCGTCACTTCGACGAAATATTACCTTTCCGTAACCCTCCAAGCGTTTATAGCGCGCAAAAGCGCAATAGGCACCAGCTTCTTCCGGCCGTCATCTTCTAGCGAGGCCTAGAGGCACTGATAGGCGCCGGTAGGAAACAATAGGTTACTCGGGCATTGACATCGACGAGAATTGCCGCGCAAAGCGCAAGGTAAGGAGCGTCGAAAATGCAGGAAGTAATAGAGAAGCTCGACCGGATCGAGGCCGCGATCGCCGCGCCCCGCCGGGAGTACCTCCCCGTCGAAGGGGCGGCGGCCTTCCTCGGCCTGTCCAAGCAGCAGCTGGACCTGTGGAGGATGAAGGGCGGAGGGCCGGCCTTCCATAAGGTCGGTCGGAAGGTTCTCTACGCCGTGGCGGACCTGCGGGAGTTCATGGATAGCCTCAGGCGGGAGGCGTTGACATGATCGAAGTAAATTGGGGCTAAGCCGAAAGGAAGCAGCCAACGCGGCCAGGCACGGAGGCGCCGAGCGCAAACGTTAGTATTACCCAGGGGCAAGATACTGCAAATTGTCAA
>JABDIP010000425.1 GCA_013003675.1 Inquilinus sp. | reverse complement strand
CCATCGACGCGCCCTATGCTGCCGAGATCGAACCGACGGTGCCCCGTCCGCAGCCGGCGATCCCGCCCTATCCGAGTTTGTCGGGCGTCCCCGACCGTCCCCTCGACCTGCCGACGCGGGAGGAGTTGGCCGAACGCCGCCGCCAATTGGAGGCGGACCGGGCCTCGGCCGGGCCGGCCAGTCGCGGCGAGCCACCGCCGGAGCCGATTCCGCCCGGGTCGCCATTGCCCGAACTCGACGAGGCGATCGCCGTGCCGGCACCGCCGCCGGCCGCTCCGGCGCCGGCCGGAACCAGCGGGCTGGTCAGCGTCGACCGCGCCGGTGTTTCGGTGCAGGTGGCGACGGTCTATTTCCCGCCGGGTAGATCCGATCTCGACGATGCGACCCTGGCCGTGCTGCGTCAGGTCGCGGCGGAGCGGCAGGCGATCGGCGGCGATGTGCGGGTGGTCGCCTTTGCCGCCGGCACCGATCGCGCGGCGTTGTCCCAGCGGCGCGCGTCGACCATCGGCGAGGCGCTCGTTCTCCTGGGGGTTCCGGCCGGCCGGGTGCATGGGGATGCCGGCGAGACCCCGACCGATGGCGATGCCGATCAAGACCGCGCCTTAATTTACCTCGATTATTGACCGGTCCGGCGGTAGAACGGGCGCGCCGGTCGGTCGGCGCGCGAAGCCACGCGACCCCGCACCGGACCCGGTCCATAACGGCAAGAGGCCGCGAGTGAACGACCCGCAGTTCCACCGCATCAAGAGGCTGCCGCCTTACGTGTTCGCCGAGGTGAATGCGATGAAGGCGCGTGCCCGGGCGGCCGGCGAGGACATCATCGACCTCGGCATGGGCAACCCGGACAGCGCCACGCCCCGGCACATCGTCGACAAGCTGGTCGAGGCGGTGCAGGACCCGAAGACCCACCGCTATTCGAACTCGCGCGGCATTCCCGGGCTGCGGCGGGCGCTGGCCGGCTATTATCGGCGGCGGTTCGCCGTCGACCTCGACCCGGAGCGCGAGGTCGTCGTCACCATCGGATCGAAGGAAGGACTGGCCAATCTGGCCCAGGCCATCGCCAGCCCCGGCGACATCATCCTGGCGCCGAACCCGAGCTATCCGATCCACATGTTCGGGTTCATCATCGCCGGCGCGGCGATCCGCAGCCTGCCGATGACGCCCGGCGTCGACATGATGGACCTGCTGGTCCGCTCGGTGCGCCACAGCGTGCCAAAGCCGACGGCGGTCGTGCTGAACTTCCCCGCCAACCCGACCGCCGAGGTCGTCGACCTGGAGTTTTATCGGCCGATCGTCGAGTTCTGCCGCGAGCAGGGCATCTACATCCTTTCCGATCTGGCCTATGCCGAGATCTATTTCGATATCCCGCCACCGCCCTCGATCCTGGAGATTCCGGAGGCGCGCGACATCGCCGTGGAGTTCACCTCGCTCAGCAAGACCTATTCGATGCCGGGCTGGCGGATCGGCTTCGCGGCCGGCAACGCCAAGCTGATCGGCGCCCTGTCGCGGGTGAAATCCTATCTCGACTATGGCGCCTTCACGCCGATCCAGGTCGCCGCGACGGCGGCGCTGAACGGGCCGCAGGACTGCATCGACGAACTGCGGACGCTCTATCGCGAGCGTCGTGACGTGCTGATCGACGGTCTTGCCGCCGCCGGCTGGCAGGTGCCGCGGCCGGACGCCACCATGTTCGCCTGGGCGCCGATCCCGCCGGCATTCGCCGATCTCGGCTCGCTGGAATTCTCCAAGCTGCTGTTGCGCCACGCCAGGGTGGCGGTTTCGCCGGGGGTCGGCTTCGGCGAGTATGGCGATGGTCACGTCCGCATCGCGCTGGTCGAGAACAAGCACCGGATTCGCCAGGCGGTCCGCAACATCAAGACCTTCCTGGCCAATCCGCCGAACGAGCGCGACGGCGCCCATAACGCGGTGGCGGCGTCGTGAGCCCGCCGCTCAAGGTCGCCATTGCCGGTCTCGGCACCGTCGGTGCCGGCGTCGTCAGGCTGTTGCGCGATCATGCGCCGCTGCTCGCCGAACGCTGCGGCAGACCGGTCGAGGTGACCGCCGTCTCGGCCCGCGACCGCGACCGCGATCGCGGCGTCGACCTTGCCGGCATTCCCTGGTTCGACGATGCGGTCGCGCTCGCCACCGAGGCCGATTGCGACGTTGTGGTCGAGCTGATCGGCGGCTCCGCCGGTGTCGCCAAGGCGGTGGCGGAGGCGGCGATCGCCCATGGCCGCCACGTGGTCACCGCCAACAAGGCGCTGATGGCCGAGCATGGCGTCGCCCTGGCGGTGCTCGCCGAGCGCGCCGGCGTCACCTTGGCTTACGAGGCGGCCGTCGCCGGCGGTATCCCGATCATCAAGGGGCTGCGCGAGGGGTTGGCGGCGAACCGCGTCGCCTGGGTGTCGGGCATCCTGAACGGCACCTGCAACTACATCCTCTCCGAGATGCGCGAGACGCGGCAGGACTTCGACGCCGTCCTGCCGCAGGCGCAGGCGCTGGGCTATGCTGAGGCCGATCCCAGCTTCGACGTCGACGGCGTCGATGCGGCGCACAAGCTGGCGATCCTGGCGGCGATCGCCTTCAATGCCGAGGTGACGTTCGGCGATGTGCATATCGAGGGCATCCGCCGGATCTCGGCGCTCGACATCGGTTTCGCCGACGAGCTGGGCTATCGGATCAAGCTGCTCGGCCTCGCCCGCGAACGGCCGGAGGGCCTCGAGCTGCGGGTGCACCCCTGCATGGTGCCGGCGGCGTCGGCGCTGGCCGCGGTCGAGGGGGTGTTCAACGCGGTGGTCGCTCATGGCGATTTCGTCGACGACGTGATGATGGTCGGCCGCGGCGCCGGCGCCGGCGCTCGGCGTGCCGGCCTCGAAACTGCGCCGGCTGCCGGTTGTGCCGATGGGGCGCCGCCACGGGGCCTATTATCTGCGGTTGATGGTGATGGATCGGCCCGGGGTGATCGCCGACATCGCGGCGGCCATGCGCGATCATGCGATCTCGCTGGAGAGCCTGCTCCAGCATGGCCGCTCCGAGGAGGGGCCGGTGCCGGTGGTGATCACCACCCACGAGACCGACGAGGAAGCGATGGTCAGCGCGCTGAAGGCCATGGACGGGCTGGACACGGTGCTGGAGCCGCCGCACATGATCCGGATCGAACCGCTCGACGGCTGAACGCGCGGAAAACGGGAGAGGGAAGACAATGGCGGATGGCAGGCTCATGGACCGCAACCTCGCCCTGGAGGTCGTGCGGGTGACCGAGGCGGCGGCGCTGGCCGCCTCCCTGCAGATGGGCCGCGGCGACGAACGCCAGGCCGATCAGGCGGCGGTCGACGCCATGCGCCAGGCCCTCAACAGCCTGGCGCTCGACGGCGAGGTGGTGATCGGCGAAGGCGAGCGCGACGAGGCGCCGATGCTCTATATCGGCGAGAAGGTCGGTGCCGGTGACGGGCCGGAGATCGACATCGCCCTCGACCCGCTGGAAGGCACCACCATCACCGCCAAGGGCGGCCCCAACGCACTGGCGGTCATCGCCATGGCCAACAAGGGCGGCTTCCTGAAGGCGCCCGATACCTACATGGAAAAGATCGCCGTCGGCAGCGGGCTGCCCGACGATCTGATCGACCTGAATGCGCCGCCGGCGCACAATCTGAAGGCGCTGGCGCTGGCCCGGCAGTCGGAGATTTCCGACCTCGTCGTCTGCATTCTCGACCGGCCGCGCCACTCCGAGCTGATCGCCAAGGTTCGCGAGGCCGGCGCCCGCATCATGCTGATCTCCGACGGCGACGTGTCCGGCATCATCGCCACCTCGCAGCCGGAGGCCGGCGTCGACATGTATCTCGGCATCGGCGGCGCCCCGGAGGGGGTGCTGGCGGCCGCCGCCCTGCGCTGCATCGGCGGCCAGATGCAGGGCCGGCTGACGTTCCGCAACGACGAGGAAAAGACCCGCGCCCAGCGTTACGGCATCGAGGATCTGACCAAGATCTACAACATGTCGGAGATGGCGTCCGGTGACGTGATGTTCGCCGCCACCGGGGTGACCACCGGACCGATGCTGCGCGGTGTCCGGCGCTTCGCCAGCGGCGCCGTCACCCATTCGATCGTCATGCGCTCCAAAAGCGGCACCGTCCGGGTCATCGAGGCCCGCCACAACTTCACCCGCAAAACCGGCTTCACACCCGCCGCCCGGTAACCGCCGCGGCATCGCGGGCCGGCGCTGCTTGAAGGAATAATGGCCCTAGCGGCGGCCGCCGGCCAGCCGGATCGACTCCGGATGGGCCCTGAGCCGAGCCATCGCCCAGACGCCGAGGGCCGGCCCGATCGCCAGGGGCGAGAAGGCATATTCCCAACCCAGCCAGTCGACCCAGAGCGGCATCAGATGGATGGTGACCAGGGTCAGGGTGAAGCCGACCGCCGTTTGCAGGGTCAGCATGGTGCCGACCAGGTGGCGGTCGGACAACTCGGCGATGCTGGCCGAGAACTGCGCGGAATCGGCGACGATGGCGACCCCCCAGACCAGGCAGAGCGCGGTGAGCAGCAGAGGGTCGCCGCCGAACAGGAAGCCGACCGTGGCGGCGCAGGTGCCGCTGACCGCCATGGCCAGCATAGTCAGCGTGGTCCGGCCCAGGCGGTCGGCGAAAAGACCGCCGGCCAGGCACCCCACGGCGCCGATGCCGACCGTGGCGAAGGTCGCCAGCTTGGCGGCAATCGCCGCCGTCGCGCCGTCCATCGAGACGGCAAAGCTGGCGTTCAGGAAGACGCCGATCCACGCCCACATGGCGTAGAGTTCCCACATATGGCCGAAATATCCGAGATTTGCGAGGCGGACCGGCCTGATCCTCCAGGCCAACAGCACAGCACCCGGGTCGAAGGGCGGGGCGGCGGCGCGGTTCGGGCCGAGCCCGGCCAGATTGATCAGCAGCGCCGCCAGCAGCGCCGACACCGATGCCGCCGCCAGGGTGAAGCGCCAGTCCACGCCGCCCAGCGCGTTGAACAGATGCGGCGCGGCCGAGCCCAGGGTCAGGGCGCCGACCAGCATGCCGACCACAAGCCCCATATCGCCCTTGGCCCAGGTCGCCGCCAACTTCATGCCGACCGGGTAGATGCCGGCCATGCAGGCGCCGGTCACGAAACGGCAGAATACGACCGCGGCCGAGGTCGGCTCGACCAGCAGGATCGCCGCGTTGGCGGCGGCGGCGACCAGTGCCGCCGTCATGAAGAAGCGTCGCGGGTCGAGCCGGTCGGCGAGGCCGAGCAGGGCGCTGGCCAGCGAGCCGGCCACGAATCCGGCCTGGACGCCGCTGGTGAACAGCGATTGCTTGAAGGCGGACAGCGGGTATTCCGCCAGCAGCGACGGCACCACCGCGGAAGCGGAGAACCACAGCGCCATTGCCGCCACCTGGCACCCGGCCAGCACGCCCAACGACCCCCATTTTGACTCGCGGATCATCGGCGAGTGTCCGGAACGCTCCGCGGCCAATGGCGCTCGACCCTTCCACCCCTACTTGCCCACGATGGAAAAAGCGTCGTTGGCCTGCCCCGGTAAGTGGCTTCTTTCTTCTGGACGGAGAGAAGGAGGGCAGCGGCGAAGCGGTGGGAAGGTGAGGGAGATCTTGCCATCGGCCCGCCGTTACGGTGATCGCACCAGGTGATACAACAGTCTACGATCTGGGCCGGCGACGCGCGCCCCAGTCAGGCTGGGCTCTGGAATTTCCCTCGAAACAACATGAAAAAAACACCGCAGTAGGTTGATTTGAAATCATTTTCTCCGGAAGGACCAATACGGATGACATTTCCGTCATCTATCGGCACGGACGCCTGCGGGTGACCCTCCCGCTCGAATCGGCTGCAGCGCCGGAGCCGGCCCTGCTCGGCATCGAGCGGTCGCTATCGGGGCGGCGGTGGCAGCTTCATCCGGTCGACGAGAGGCTGTCCATGGCGCTCAGCCAGCGCCACGGACTGCCGGAACTGGTCGGGCGGATCCTGGCGGCGCGTGGCGTCGCGGTCGACGACGCCGAGGCCTATCTCGATCCGACACTGCGCGCGCTGATGCCCGACCCCTCGGCGCTGAAGGATATGGACCGGGCGGCCGACCGGATCGCCCGGGCGATCGAGGCCGGCGAACGGATTGCTGTGTTCGGCGACTACGACGTCGATGGCGCCACCTCGGCGGCGCTGTTGCTGCGCTATCTGAGGGCTTTGGGCGGCGATCCGCTGCTGCACATCCCGGACCGCATGACGGAGGGCTACGGCCCCAATGCCCCGGCGCTGCGACGTTTGCAGGAGGCCGGCGCCGGCCTTGCGATCACCGTCGATTGCGGCACGATGGCCTTGGAACCGCTGGCCGCCGCCGCCGCCGGCGGGCTCGACATCATCGTTCTCGACCACCACATCGCCGCGGCGAAATTGCCGGCAGCTCATGCGGTGGTCAACCCGAACCGCCTCGACGACTCCAGCGGGCTTGGCAATCTGGCGGCCTGCGGCGTCACCTTCCTGACCCTGGTCGCCGTGAACCGGGCGCTGCGCCGCGATGGCGCCTTCGCCGGGCGGGCCGAGCCCGACCTGCTCGGGTTGCTGGACCTGGTGGCGCTCGGCACGGTCTGCGACGTGGTGCCGCTGACCGGCCTCAACCGCGCGCTGGTGATCCAGGGCCTCAAGGTAATGGCCCGGCGGCACAATCCGGGGCTGCGGGCCCTGTCCGACGTGGCGCGGGTTACCGAGCGGATCGGTGCCTATCATCTCGGCTATATCCTCGGCCCCAGGGTCAACGCCGGCGGACGCATTGGCCGGTCCGACCTCGGCGCCCGGCTGCTCAGCACCGAGGACGAGGCCGAGGCGGCCGAGATCGCGGCGATCCTCGACAGCCACAATGACGACCGCAAGACGATCGAGGCGGAGGTCCAGCGCGCGGCGATGGCGCTGCTCGACGGTCGCGACGATCCCGGCCCGGTCGCCGTGGCGGCCGGCGAGGGCTGGCACCCCGGCGTCGTCGGCATCGTCGCCGGGCGGCTCAAGGATCGCTACGACCGGCCGACCTGCATCGTGGCGCTGGAGGGCGGTATCGGCCGCGCATCCTGCCGGTCGGTCCCGGGGGTGGATATCGGCGCCGCGGTGGCCGAGGCGCGCGCGGCCGGGTTGCTGGAGAGCGGCGGCGGCCACCCGATGGCGGCCGGCTTCGCGGTCCGGGCCGACAATTTGGCGGCGCTGGTGGCCTTCCTGCACGATCATGTGCGGGGACAGGGCAGGGGCCCCCTGGTGCCGGTGACGCAGTTTGATGGCACGCTCGCCATCGGCGCTGCGACGCCGGCACTGGCGGCGACGGTCGAACGGCTGGGCCCGTTCGGCGCCGGCAATCCGGAGCCGCGCTTCGTGCTGACCGCCGCGCGGGCGGTGGCGGCGCGCGTGGTCGGCGCCGACCATGTGAGCTGTTTTCTCACCGGCGCCGAGGGCGGCCGGCTCAAGGCGATCGCCTTCCGTGCCCTGGAAACGCCGCTCGGTCAGGCGTTGCTCGATCCCGCCGGGGCGCCGCTGCACCTCGCCGGCGTGCTGCGGGTCGACCGCTGGAAGGGCCAGGAGCGCGCGCAGTTCCAGATCGACGACGGCGCTCCCGTGTGGCGCGGCGATGGCGCTTGATTTCCGGCCGTCGCGCCGCTACCTCTCTTGCGGCTCTCAGACCCCTTCGTCTAGAGGCCTAGGACACCGCCCTTTCACGGCGGCAACACGGGTTCGAATCCCGTAGGGGTCACCACCGGTTCCCCGAGACCTGAGCCGAGTCCGCCGTCGTCGCCATCTGGTCCGGCGGCCCTCTCGTGACGGGACGGGCAATCGGTGAAAGCGGGCGCCGCGAGCTTCCTGAACAGGACCGGGGGTAGTAGGCTGGGATGCCGCGAACGGCGCGGCACGGAGACCAACAGCGCGATGATCTATGTCTGCAATCTGCCCGAGATGCCGGCGCATGTGCGAAACTTGCGGCCCAGCCATCTGGTATCGCTGCTGACCGCCGCCGAGCAGCCGCCGACGCCGGACGGGCTCGCCGCCGACCGGCATCACCGGGTCGAGATCAACGACATCGAGCAGCCGCGCGACGGTCATGTGCTGCCGGAGGCGCGGCACATCGTGGCGTTGCTGGGATTCCTTCACGGCTGGCAGCCGAGCGCCCCGCTGCTGGTGCATTGCTTCGCCGGCATCAGCCGGTCGACGGCGGCGGCGCTGATCGCCCTGGTCTTCCGCCATGACGGGCGCGAGGAGGAGGGCGCCCGCCGGTTGCGCCAGGTCGCGCCGCACGCCCAGCCGAACCGCCGCATCATCGCCCTGGCCGACGACCTGCTCGGCCGGAGCGGCCGCCTGATCGCCGCCCGCGAAGCGATGGGCGAAGCGGCGATGGTGCCCTTCGGGTCGCTGGTGCGTCTGGACCCGTTGGTCTAGGGCGCGGCAATCGATGGCAAGGACGCCGCAACGAAGGACGACGGGCAATCCACGGCGGGACACCGCGCCGGTGCGGCGGCGGTTGCCGCCGGCGGAGCGGCGGCGGTCGATCCTGGACGGTGCCGCGGCGTTCTTCGCCGAGCGCGGATTCGACGGGCCGACACGGGATCTGGCCGAGCGTCTCGGTGTCACCCAGGCGCTGCTCTATCGGTATTTCCCATCCAAGGAAGCGCTGATCGACGCGGTCTTCGAGGCGGTCTACGCCGACAATTGGGACCCCGCCTGGACCACGGCGCTGGCCGATCGGGGCGTCGATCTGGCGGAACGTCTGAACGCCTTCTACCGCGCCTATCTCGGCCGCGGCAGCGCCACGACGGCGCGTCTGTTCATGCGCGCGAACCTCGATGGGCTGGGTTATGCCAAGCGCTATTCGGTGCCGTTGACCGACCGTGTGCTGCGACCGGTGCTGGCTGAGCTGCGCCACGCGGCCGGGCTGCCGGCGCCGGAGGCGGTGCCGATCGACTACCAGGAACGGGAGATCGCCATGGCGCTGCACGGCGCGCTGGTCTTCCTGTCGATCCGCAAGAACATCTATGGCACGCCGCTGCCCGACGATCTGGCCGAGCCGATCGCCGGGATCGTCCGGCTCTTCCTGCCCGGTGCGCTGGCGGCGCTGCAGCGGCTGCATGGCGACGGGGCGACCGACCGTCTGCCGTTGCTCGATCCCGCGTCGCGCCGCTGAACGGGCGCCAGCGCGCTATCGCCGACGCCTGCCGGTCAGCCAGGATTGCCAATCGTCGTCGCCGCCGTACTCGGCGGAGCAGGCCGGTCCGCAGAGCGGCAGATTGACCCCGGGCACGAAGCGGGACGCCACCGGTCCGATGCCGACCCAATAGGGCGATCCGTCGCTTTCCGCGCCGCACACGACGCACGCGCCGGTCGCCGTGCCGCGGACCGTCGCGGCGTCTCGGGCCTTGCCGGGCTTCCACATCGGATCGGCGACACCATCCTCGCGTCAAGCAATCGACCCGACCGATCGGCGCGGCCGGGACCGCCGCCAGGATGGCAGCGATCGCCGGCTATCGCCAGCCCGTGTCAGCCCTTCGTGTCGAGCAGATACTTGAAGAAGGTGAAGGTGAAGTCGCGGTTGGCGCGGTTCATGTGGCAGGAGAAACAGCCGGTGAAGCGGACGAAGTCGCCTTGCTTGCGCGACCCGTCGGCCTCGAACCAGGCATAGTCCCAGTCGCCGTTGCGGGTCTCCAGCGGGTATTCGGCGCCCCACCCCGGTCGCTTCTCCATGACGAAGACATTGGTGACCTCGTCGGTCGGCCGATGCCGGCCCTCGGCATTCAGCGCCGGTTTGTCGCCATTCATGACGACCTTGTGGTCCTCCATGATCAGCACCGTGCCCTGCGGCAGCTCCCGGCCCGGCTCCGCCGCGGCGAGGGATTCCGGGTCCACGTAGAAGAACCGGGTCGTTTTCCGATCCGGCCGGTCGACCCTGAGATACTCCACAAAGGCATCGCGGTAACCCGCCGGAAAATCGACCCGTTCGGGCCCGGCCCAACTCGTCGCCGGCAGCATCGCGGCGACCGCGGCGAACAGTAGAGAACGGATTCGCATGCTCTTGTCCTCCCTTCGCTAGCGCCGAACCGAGACGGTCAGCAGCATGTGGCCATGGAACACGCATTCGGCTTCGAAGGTGCCGGCCTTGCCGAGCCTCATCGACCGCTCGTCGCCCGGTTCCTGCCGGCCGAGATCGATGCCGAAACCGCCGGTGGGGACGAAGACGTCGTGATTGACCGTGTCGTCGTTGACGAAGCGGATGGTATCGCCGACCCGGCCGTCGATCTGGGATGGCTCGTAATTGGCGCCGGACATGCGCACGACATGCTCGGCCGCGAAGGCGGGATTGGTGATAGCCAGGACGGCTGCCGCGACAAGGACTCGGTACATGGGATGGCCCTCCTCGATTG
>JABDIP010000414.1 GCA_013003675.1 Inquilinus sp. | reverse complement strand
GACCGGACCTCCTGTTCGCCCATGTTACCGACCGCCGCTCGCTGAAGGAGCCGTTCGACGTAACCCGGCCGGTCCCGTCGGACAGCCTTGCCCGGCTGGAAGCGGCCGCCGTTAATGGCAGCCTCGTCGGCAGCAGCAACGAGGCCGGTTCGATCGATGCCCTGAGGGAATTGACCCACGATGCCCTGAGGCTGGAGGTCGAGACGCCCCGCACCTTCAAGGAAAGCGTCGACCTGTTCCGCATCGGCAAGGCGGAGATCGAGGCGAACCCGGATGGCATCGATTTCTCCGGCCCGATGTTCGAGGCCATGCATCTGGCCGGCCTGTTCTCCCGCGAGGCGGCTCTGGACACGGGCAGCACGGCCTATGAACAAGGGCTGAGCGCCGTGCTGGAGAACACCGACACCGCGATGGGCCACATCTGGATGGTCAGCCGGACCAACACCCGGGTCGACCAGATCAACACGGGGCGCGACTGGCTGCGCATCAATCTGGCGGCAACCGCCGAAGGGTTGGGAACCCAGCCGCTGAGCCAGGCATTGCAGGAATACCCCGAGATGAAGCTCTACTACGACCGGATACATGCCATGCTCGCCAGGGACGGCGGCACCGTCCAGATGCTCGCCCGGCTGGGATACGGCGCCGCGATTGGCCCAAGCCCGCGCTGGCCGGTGAACACGATCGTCACGAGAGGGTTGGCTTGACCGGCAAAGAGAAACAGAAGCTCGCCTTTCGATTCTTCAACGAGGTTGGAATCATCCACCAGCTCGGCACGGCCCTGTTCAACAAGCGGCTGCCCGACGGCCTCCACGTTTCGCATTTCTCCGTGCTCAACCATTTGGTCCGATTGGGCGATGGCAAGACGCCCCTGGCGCTGGCCGGCGCATTTCAGGTGACCAAGGGCACCATGACCCACACATTGTCGGCCCTGTCGCAACGCAACCTCGTCCGGCTGGAACCGCATGCATCGGACGGCCGCAGCAAGCTGGCATTCCTCACCGAGGCCGGGCGCGCGTTTCATCGACAGGCGATCGAAAGCCTCGAGCCCATGGTCCTCATGATCGAGAAGAACATGGATCTGGATCGATTGGCGGGGGTGCTCCCGGTGCTCCAGGAGATCCGCGAAGTCCTGGATGCCAACCGGGAAACCTGACGTCCGGGCCCCGGGGCGATCGCTGACGGCGAAACGCTCGTTCCGGGCATGCCCGTTCGCCGGAAGGCAGCCGCCCCGGACTTTTTCAACCGTTTCCTTGAAAAAGTCGACCGCCCCTACTTCACCGCCCCTGACGTCAGCCCGCGGATCAATTGCCGGGAGAAGATCAGGTAGAGCGCCACGATCGGCACGATCGCCAGGGTCAGCGAGGCCAGGACGGCGTTCCAGTCGGTGACGTACTGGCCGATGAAGGTCTGCACCCCCAGCGTGATGGTCTTGGTCGATTCCGAGCTGGTGAGGATCAGCGGGAACCACAGATCGTTCCAGATCGGGATCATGGTGAAGACCGCGACCGTGGCGATCGCCGGCCGGGTCAGCGGCAGCACGATGCGGAAGAAGATCCAGTATTCGGTGACCCCGTCGACCCGCGCCGCCTCCTTCAGCTCCTTCGGAATCTGCCGCATGAATTCCGACAGGATGAAGATCGCCAGCGGCAGCCCTTGCGCGGTGTAGACCAGGACCAGCGCAGTCAGCGTATCGATCAGGTTGAGGTCGACCACCAGCCGCAGGATGCTGACCGTGCCCAGGCGGATCGGGATCATGATGCCGAGCGCCAGATAGACCGACAACAAGATGTTGCCGCGAAACTTGTACTCCGACAACGCCCAGGCCGCCATCGCCCCGGTCAGCAGCACCAGGAACAGCGAGACCAGGGTGACGATCAGGCTGTTGCCGAAAAAGGTCTCGAACGCCGAACGCTGCCAAACGGTGCTGAAGCCGATGGTGGTGAAACTGTCGGGCGTCGGCGGGACCATCGGGTTGCGGAAGATTTCCGCCCGGTTCTTGAACGAATTGGCCAGCACCATATAGATCGGAAACAGCGCGATGATCGTGTAGCCGCCGAGCACGGCGTGCATCGCGATCGCATTGGACGAGGTTCGTGTCGGTTTCGCCATGATCGTCGCCCCCGCTACAGCTCGTAGCGCTGCAAGCGCCGCTGGACGATGAAGAAGTAGATCATCACGCCGAGCAGGATGATCAGGAACATCAGGGTGGCCACGGTCGCCCCCATGGTCGGGTTGCCGAGCTGGAGCTGGAAGCCGAAGAAGGTGCGGTAGAACAGCGTGCCCATGATATCGGTCGAGAAATTCGGCCCGGCGAGCGCGCCCTTGACCGCGTAGATCAGGTCGAAGGCGTTGAAATTGCCGACGAAGGTCAGGATCGAGACGATCCCGATCGTCGGCCAGATCAGCGGCAGCTTGATGCGCCAGAACACCTGGTAGTGGTTGGCGCCGTCGACGGTGGCGGCGTCGATCAGATCGTCGGGGATGCTCAGTAGCGCGGCGTAGATCAGCATCATCGGGATGCCGACGAACTGCCAGACCGAGATCAGCGCCAGCGTGATCAGGGCCGACCCTTCCAGGCCCAGCCAGGGCGCGAACAGGCCGTCCAGCCAAACCAGCCCCATCAAATCCTCCGCGACACCCCACAGCGGGCTGAGGATCAACTGCCAGACGAAGCCGATGATCACCACCGACAACATGGTCGGGGTGAAGATCAGCGTGCGGTACGTATTCCGTCCGGGCAGCACCCGCGAACTCAGAAGCGCGGCCAGCAACAGGCCGATCGGGTTCTGCACCAACATGTGGATCACGAAGAAGACGAAGTTGTTCTTCAACGCGCCCCAGAACCGATCCGACCACAGCGGGTCGGTCAGCAGGGTGAGATAGTTGGCGATCCCGACGAATATCTCGCGCCCCGCCTCGCCGGGCGCGAACAGGCTGAGCCGCAGGCTGTCGGCCAGCGGGTAGACCATGAACACCGTGTAGACGAGGGTCGCCGGCGCCAGGAAGACGACGATGTGGAACGGGAAGCGTTTGCGTCGGCGTCGAACCGGCTGGGACATACCGCGCTCCGAGGCAGATGAAGGAACCGGCGAAGGTTGGAGGGGCGACACCGACCGGCGTCGCCCCTACTCCGTCCTATTGCTGCGGCGGATACCAGTTCGCCAGGCCGGCCTGGGCCTCGGCCGCCGCCTGCTCTGGCGTCAGCGTGCCGTTGATCACCTGGGCGCTGACATTCCACAGCTGGTTCTCCAGATTCGGCTCGCCGCGCGAGAGGATCTGATAGGAGTTGCGGATGGTCGATTCGCACTCGCCACGCCAGCTCAGGAAATCGTTCGCCAGCGGATCCTCAAGCGTCACCGAGTGGTTCGACAGCGAGAAGAAACCCGGCAGCGCATTGGAATAGATGTCGGCGAATTCCGCGGTGGTCATCCATTCCAGGAATGTCCGCGCCGCGGCTTTCTGCGTGGAAGTGGCATTCACGGCCAGGGCGATGTCGGTATGGTCGCTGATATAGCAGGTGTCCTGCCCGGCGGGCACCGGCGGCGGGAACGCCCCCATCTCGAAGAACGCCTGCGAATTGAACACCGAAATATCCCAGGATCCCGCCGGATAGATCGCCGCCCGGCCGAGCGAGAACAGGTTCTGCGAATCCGGATAGGATTGCGCCTCGAAGCCGCGCGGCAGATAGGGCTTCCAGGCGGCCAGCGCCTTGAACGCGTCGACATAGGCCGCATCGGTCAGATGGCCGTCGCCACTGATCAGCGCGAGGCGGCCGGCCTCGCCGTTCCAATAGTTCGGGCCGATGTTCTGGAAGCCCATGGTCGCCGATTCCCATTGATCGGCGGTCCCCATCGAAATCGGCGCGTAGCTGCCGTCCTCCTTGAGCGCATCCAAAACCGCGTTGAACTCGGACACCGTCGTCGGCTCCGAAAGGCCAAGCTCCTCGAACGCTTCCTTGTTGTAGATGAAGCCGTGGATCACCGAGGCCATCGGCAGGCAGAACACGGTCGAGCCGTCATCGGTGACCCAGGCGCTCTTGGCGACGTCGGAGAAATTCTCCAGGCCGGCCAAACCGTTCAGCGATTCCAGATGGCCGGCAACGAACAGCGCCAGCGAGGCGTCGAACGGCCGGCAGGTGATCAGGTCGCCGGCGGTCCCGGCCTCCAGCTTGGCGTTCAGCGCGGCGTTGTACTCCGCCGGCGCGGAGGGCGCGAACACCACCTCGATGTCCGGATGCTGGGCGTTGAACGCCGGAATGATCTGGTCCTGCCAGATGACCAGATCGTCGTTCCGCCAGCTTTCGATGATCAACGGCTCGGCCGCTGCGTTCGCGGCAGGCCACGCGATCGCCACGGCCGCCAGCACGCCGGACCAACCCGACCCACTCAACAATGAACCACTCATCTTGCTTGCCTCCCCCAGGATTCTTGCGGCGGCTCCGGCGGAACGCCGAGCCGGCCCGGCCGGCATGGTGCGGCGGCGGCGCGCGGCAAGTCAAGCAGGTGCCGGTGCGGAGTTCACAGCGGCGACCGCGGCCGCGATGCTGTTCCTCCTGAAGGAACGGAGGCAAGAATCCGATGCCGAAAGCGTTGCGATCGATGCCGGTGCTGGAGGTGGCGAATCCATACCAAGGGTCATGGACTACGGACATGCGCCATCCGGCCGAACTGTTAACGCACCCTCAATCCACCAAACCTAGGGTCGTGCGACCTACGGTGGCGAGGAGCCCATGCCGTGCAATCCCCTTCGGACAGGCAGAGCGCCCGTGAGTCGGCCGCTCGTTTAATTTTAAGGACACTCTGGGTGTTCGCGGCGGCGGTCACACCGATAGTCCTGCTGAACGGCGGATTCGGCATCCTGATCGCCGCCGGGGTCATCTATTACTTCCTGATGCGACGGGGCAAGGCCGGAATCCCAGCCACCGAGACCGTACAGCCCGAGGAGGACTTCGCCAAGTTCCGGTTCCGTCGGGGCGTCGCCACCTTCCTCGCATTCCTCGCAATCAGCGTACCGCCGATCGCGGCCTGGATCCTCTGGGCCTTCCCGGGAATCGCCGCGCCAGCCGGCCCCGACGAATTGCAATGGCTCACCCTCCCCGCCGTGATATCGGCGATGGTCGGCTTGTTGCTGGCATCGTTGCTGTTCTTCTGGCTTTCGGTTGCCAGCCTGCGACAGAAAGGCGAAAGCGTGCGCCAAGGATACCGCCGGGCCCTGGCTGGACGTGGCTGGGCCGCCTTCCGCCCCGCGCTCACCAATTTCGCCATGTTATTTGGAATGATGGGGTTGGCCTCGGTGTTTCCGTCTCTATCCGCATTGATCGAAGTATTCGAGCGCACTACGCGACATGGCCGCCTTCCCGACCCGCTTGAAATGGCGATCGCAATGCCGGCGGTGCCGATCTGGCTCTATGCCTCGATCGTTCTCATGGCGCTGTTCCGACGCCTCAATCTCGAAGACCTCACGGAGACTTCCTATCACGAGGGTGGGCCCAGCCCACGCCGGAGCGGCCCTGTTATTGCCAGCGCTGCGGTGGCTGCCGGCGCGGCTGTGATGCTCGGTGCGCTGGGCAACGTCCTGCATCTCGGCGTTCTCGGCGCCTACGGGCCAGTTTCCTCAGCCGGACCGATAGCCACGGTCGTGGTGGAACTCGAAGACTGGGTGGACGAACAGTCCGAACGCGGCCGGCCCAGCCATGAAATCGCCGCCGAACTTCGACATTTCGGCCGCTGGGCCCCCGCATCTCCCGATCACGGGCTCGTTGAGCTCATGCCGTCCCTGAAGACCGGCAAATCCTTCGAGAGGATTGACAGCACGGCATGCCGCTACTCGATCGAGGCCGGCATCGCCGACATCGATGAGCTGGGCGACATCGATTGGCTGCCGGAAGACGAGGCGGCACGGCCGGTGAAGTACTGCCTGACCATCGAGTGCCCAAGCCAGACACGTTGGCCGGAGGACGCCACGACGTCGCTGTCCTCGAGCCACTCCAGCCGAAAGCGATACTGGATACTGAATATCCAGTTCGACATCTTTGCCTGGGGCGTGGCCGAACCCGGCGGGTACTGCACGACTTCGGGCGCGGTGGCCGACCGCTTCCAGGGCTGAGCACCGCGCCCGGCACGATGCCGGGCGCACACGATGCCGGACAGAGTCCGGCCGGCTATCGGCCGCCAGATTTGGCGTCCAGGCTGACCGGCCCGGCGCCGAACGCCATGACCATCAGCAGGCCGCCGGTGAGGCCGAGGTTCTTCATGAACATGATCATCTGAAGCTGCATCTGGGCCGGATCGACCGACCAATAGGCATGGAAGATGAGCGTCGTCGGGATGGTGAAGACGATCAGCGCCAGGGCGCCCCAGCGCGCCTTGAACCCGAGGATCACCGATAGGCTGCCGCCGATCTCCAGGACAATGGCGCCGGCCAGGAACAGCGGGATCATCGGCATGCCGACCGAGGCCATATAGCCCGCCGTCCCGTCCCAGTTGAATACCTTGTTGACGCCCGACAACAGGAACACGATCACCAGCAATGTCCGGCCGACAACCGGGCCGAACTTCTCCACCGCCTGCATCGACTATCTCCCCAGATGGAGCCGTTCGCGGACGAACGGCAGGGGCTCACCTTGTCGGCCGAATCGGCAGGTCGCAACAATATTTCAACGGCGAAGCGTTTTCGCTCACGGGCTTGTGATCGCCGCGCCGTTTGGTTTCTCGACCAAACCGGCGAGCAGGGGTTCCAGAACCTGCAGCCCGAACAGCCGGCGGCCGCGTTCGAAATTCGCAGCCGTGACCAGCTCGCGGTAGTCGGCGTCGGTCAAATAGCGCAGGGCGGTGTCGGCCGCCGCGCGCAGCCGGTCCGGCTTCGCCCGATGCAGGCCGTCGGCGTCGGCGCCGGCGGTCTCCGAGCCCAACGAGGCGACCTCGAAGCCGTGCGGCAGCAGATCGGCGACGAAGACCGGGTATTCGAACAACGCGATCGGCCGGCGCGCGAACAGTGCTTCGAGAAACTGGTTGCCCCAGCCCTCCAGCAGGCTCGGATAGGTGATCAAATCGGCATGGGCATAGCAGTCCCACAGGGAATAGACCTTGCCGCCATCCCACCAGCCACGCTCGGCGGCGACCCGGTCGCCGGCGAGGACCAGCGCGACGCCAAGCCGCTCGGCCCGCCGCTTCAACGCGGTGAGGTGGTCCGCCCCGCATTCGACCATGCCGGCCAGCAGCAGGACGATGCGGCCGTCGCCGGAACGGCCGTCCCACAGCCCGGCGGCGAGCCGCTGCTTCGCCTCCGGCCGCTGCAACTCCGCCGCCAGTTCGATCGCCATTTCGATGCCCTTGCGCTCGACGACCCGGGTCGCCTGCAGCAGCAGGATGTCGTGCTCGCCGATGCCCAGCGCCTCGCGCAGATCGGCGTTGTAGGAATCCGGCTCCCAGGCCGCGGCGTCGAAATCGAAGACGTTGGGCACGATGGTGGCGGCGAGGCCGGCGCGGCGCCGCAACTCCTCCCGCGCCAGGCTGTTGATGACCACATGGCGGATTCCGGCCAGGGCCGGCGGGAACGCCCTCTGCAGGGCTTCCGTCACGAAGCCGCAGGTCGGCCGGGCGTAGCGCTCGCGCTCCCAGTGGAAATCATGGTGGTGGCCGACGGCGCGCACGCCGCTGGCCTCGACGGCTTCCAGAAAGCCCAGCCCGGCCGGCAGGTTCCAGCCCAGCGACCAGATGTTGTTCGGCACCAGCACGTCGAGTTGGTGGCGTTCGACAGCCCGCGCCACCTGCCGGCCGATCGAACCGCCGACGGTTTCGATCGCCTCGCGCAGCGCCGCCTCGTCGGCATAATCGGTCAGCCGGCCATAGGCGTTGTCGACGATCTTGGTGTTGAAGGCGTCGGCATAGTGCAGCTCGGGGATGACGATGGTCTCGGCCGGGCCCGGGCTGCCGGCGAGATAGACCACCTCGTGCCCGATCCGTTCGAGCACGGCGCGCCATTTCGCCATCTCCAGCGACACGCCGTCGGTCTCGCCGACCCGGAAGTGGCAAAGCGCGATGCGGCTCATCGACCCGCCGCCGCCTTTGGCCGGTCGTTCGCTGGCGCCGGCATCCCGCTCATCCCCGGCCTCCGTCGCTGACGTCTCCGACGGGCCGCGATTCGGCCCGTCCCCATGCTAGTCCGCACTTCTCATACTGGCCACGGTCTGCGGAGCCAGAGCAACCGATAGGGCGGCAGCTCGATCGCGGCGCCGTCGGCGAACCGGTCGCCGGTCGGCAAATCGGTCCACGGCCCCGCCGCCAGATCCTTCGGCAGCGTCACCCGGCACGGCGAGGCCGACAGGTTGTGCAGGGCGAGCACGGCCTCCGCCGTCCCCTCGCCGCGCAAGACGGCGAACACCGCCGGGTCGACGGCCAGCACCCGTTGCGGCGCGGCCGGGTGGAAGGCGGGCTGGGTGCGCCAAAGCCGCAGCAGCGCGGTGTAGCGGTCGAAGATGCGCCGCTCCCGGCCATTGCCATCGGCAAGCAGGGCATCCAGCTCGGCCCGCTCGAATCTGCGCCGGTTCAGGGTGCGGGCGCGGCCGGTGCCGGCGAACCCGGCGGCGTCGTTGCGGGTGCCGAACAAATTGTGGAAATAGATCGCCGGCACCCCGGCCAGCGACAGCGCTACCGCCTGGGCGGCGATGTAGCGGTCCAGGCTCTCCGGCGCCGCCGGATCGGCGCCCGGCGGCAGCAACGCGTCGAAGAAGGTGATGTTCAGCTCGTACGGGGCCTTGCCGCCATCCGGCAGGGTGCGCGACGACACCTGACCGCCCCGCTCCAGCGTGCCTTGCACCAGCGCGTCGATCTGCGCCGGGGGGAGGATATCGGCGACCGGCCGCACGCCGATTCCGTCATGGGTGGCGGTGATGTTGAAGAAGGCGGTCGCCCCCGACGGCAACGACAGGCCGGCCGCCCAGTCCGAC
>JABDIP010000387.1 GCA_013003675.1 Inquilinus sp. | reverse complement strand
ATCTCGATGAGATACAGGTGCTGGCCCTTCGAGTGTCCCGCCTTCGCGGGAATGACGGTGTTGGTGATCGGGCGCGTCATGGCTTACGCCCTCAAGCGTTCGTTGTCGGGGTCGTAGAGGAGCTCTTGGCCAACCACGGCTGGCCGACGTTCGCCGAAGATTTCCACCTCCAGCGCCTCGCCCTCGACGGCCAGGTCGTTACGCACATAGGCGAGCGCGATGGACTTGCCGATGCGATGTCCGTAGCCGCCGGAGGTCACCAGACCGACCGCCTGATCGCCCTTCCAAACGGTCGACAGATGGATCGCATCCACTCTGCCGGCCTCGACGATCAGCGGAACGAAGCGTTCCGGCGATCCCGCCTCCCGTTCGGCCAACAACGCCGCCTTGCCGATGAAATCCGCCGGCTTTTGCAGCCGGACGAAACGGTCGAGAGCGCCGGTCAGCGGCGAGTAGTCGGTGGACAGATCGCCCTTCCAGGACCGGTAGCATTTCTCCAGCCGCATCGACTCCATGGCATAGACGCCGAAATCGCTGATTCCGTGGGCCTCGCCAGCGGCCCAGACGGCGCGATAGACATCGGCCAGGGCTTCCATCGGCATGTGCAGTTCCCAGCCCAGCTCGCCGACATAGTTCACCCGGATCGCCACGCCCTGGGCAGCGCCGATCCTGACCGGCTGATGGGTGAGCCAGGGAAAGGCCCCGTTGGACAGGTCGCAGTCGACCGCAGGCGCCAGCACGTCGCGGGATTTCGGGCCGGCGACCACCAGCGTGCCCCAGTGTGCGGTGATGTCCTCCAGGGTGAATTTCGGCTGGTCCGGCATGTTCAGCCGCAGCCAGTCGTCATCGTGCCATTGCGCGCCGACGGCGGTCAGCAGCCAGAAATGGTCGTCGGCGAAGCGGGTGATGGTCATCTCGGTGAGGATGCGGCCCGCCTTTGTGCAGAAATAGGCGAGCGTGATCCGTCCCGGCTTCGGCAAGGCCCCGGCGATCATGCCGTCGAGCCAGGCGGCGGCGCCCGGTCCTTTCAGCTCGAACCGCCCGAAGGCGGTCAGGTCAAGCAGCCCGACGCCCTCCTGCACGGCCTGCACCTCGGCCGCCACGCTATCGAACCAGTCGGCCCGGTCGTAGGAGGACCGCATCGCCATATCGGCCGCGCCCGGCGGCGCGAACCATGTGGGCTTCTCCCAGCCGCCGCGGGCGCCGAACTGCGCGCCCTTTGCCTTCAGGATTTCATAAAGCGACGAGGTCTTTGAGGGCCGGCCGTCCGGCCATTCCAGCTCCGGGAACTGGATCGCGTATTCGTTGGCATAGACCTCCTTGGCCTTGGCGACGGCATAGCTCTTGGTGGCGAAATCAGTGAATCGGCGCGGGTCGATTGCCCACATGTCCCATTCCGGTGCGCCCTCGATAATCCAGTCGGCGATCACCTTGCCGGCCCCGCCACCCTGGACGATGCCGAAGGTGAAGCCGCAGGCCTCGAACGCGTTGCGCAGGCCCGGCACCGGACCGACCAGCGGCAACCCGTCCGGCGCATAGGGGATCGGACCGTTGATGACCTTGCGGACGCCCGCCGCGCCGAGGATCGGCATGCGGGCGCAGGCATCCTCCACATAGGATTCGATGCGATCGAGATCGTCCGGCCAGAGCTGGAAGGAGAAATCTGCCGGCATCGGGTCTTCGGGGCGAATCCAGTAAGGCGTCGCTTGCCGCTCATAGGGGCCGAGGATCAGGCCGTGGCGCTCCTGGCGCAGGTAGTAGGAGACGTCCGGGTCGCGGATCATCGGGATCTTCGCGTCCCGCGCCGCCAGTTCCGGGATGTCCTCGGTCATCAGATATTGGTGCGACATCGACACGCTGGGCACATCCAGTCCCCCGGACCGCCCCATCATCCGGCCGATCTCGCCCGCGCGATAGCCGGCGGTGTTGATGATGATCTCGGCGTGGATGATGCCCATCTCCGTCTCGACGTCCCAATGCCCGAACGGATGCCGGGTGAGCCCGATCACCGGGCAGAATCGGATGATGTGGGCGCCGAGGTCTCGCGCACCTTTGGCGAAGGCCTGCGTCACCTGGGCCGGGTCGATATCGCCATCGGCGGCATCCCACAGCCCGCCTTCCAGATCATGGGTCTCCAGCACCGGGCACAGCCGCGCCATATCGGCCCGGGACACCATCTCCATCGGGATGCCCTGATAGGCGGCCATCGAACGCACATGCTCGAATTCCCTCATGCGCTCGGCGGTGTGGGCAAGGCGTAGCGCGCCAGTGACACTGTAGTTGATCGGGTAGTCGACCTCCTCGCCCAGGCGCTGGTAGAGGCGGGTCGAGTAGTTCTGCATCTTCATCACGCCCCAGCCGCCGGCGAAGTTCGGGCAATTGCCCGCGGCATGCCAAGTCGAGCCCGATGTCAGCTCGTTCTTCTCCACCAAGACGAGGTCCGTCCAGCCCGCCCTTGCAAGATGATACAGGGCCGAGCACCCCACAATTCCGCCGCCAATGACGACAACCCGGGCGTGGCTGGGCAGATCCGCCATCCTAGGAGCCTGTCCTAGTACACCGGCGGCGAGATCACCCAGATCACCACCGTCTCCGTGTTGCATGGGTTGCGCCAGCGATAGGGTTCCTTGCGGAAGCGGAAGCTGTCGCCGGGATCGAGCGTGAAGTGCCGACCGCCGATCCACAGTTCCAGCCGGCCCGACACCACATAGCCGGCCTCCTCGCTGGCACGCTCGATCTCCCTGGGGAGTTCGGCGCCGGGCTGGAAAACGCAGTGGAACATCTCGAAGCGGCCGCCGAGGTCGGGCGAGAGCAGCGCCTCGACCAGCCCGTCCTCGGGATTGCCGAGTTGCCGCCGACGGTGCGCACGCACCACATGGCCGCGATCGGTCTCGTCGGCCTCGGCGCCCATGAAGAAGAACCCGAGCGGTACTTCGAAGATGTCGGCCAGACGGCGCAGGTCGCCGATGGCGGGCTCGGACAGGCCGCGTTCGACCTGACTCAGGAAACCGATCGACCGGCCGGTGCGCAGCGCCAACTCCGCCAGGTTGAGGCCACGGGCCCTGCGCAACGCCCTGATATCCGCTCCGATGCCCGATCCGGTCCGAACGGAATCCTCTGCGACACGCCTTGCGACTCTCGCGGACATGATGCGCCATCCTCCCTGCTTCAGGGAGAATGACAGCGCCCTCATGAAATTTCCAGTCAGAATTTCATGAGGGCGGAATCTCGAGCGTGACTTTCAGGAATGCACGCTCCGTCGGCTCAGACGATCTGCTGCGGGCGCATGTCTTCCTTGCTGATGCCGGCGACGGCGACCGGCTTTTTCATCGCGTCGCGGCGGAACGGTTCGCCCAGTTCCTGGTTGAGCACGACCTCGATGAAGGTGGTGACGTTGTCCTCCATCTGCTCCTTGACCGCCCTCCGCAGCGCATCGGTGAGCGCGTCCATTGACCGGACCTGAACGCCCTTCAGCCCACAGCCCTCGGCGATCTTGGCATACTCAACTCCGAGATTGAGCTCGGTGCCGACGAAATTGTCGTCGAACCACAGCGTCGTATTGCGTTTCTCCGCTCCCCATTGGTAGTTGCGGAAGATCACCATGGTGATCGCCGGCCAGTCGTTGCGGCCGCAGGCGGTCATCTCGTTCATGGAGATACCGAAGGCGCCATCGCCGGCAAAACCGATCACCGGCACGTCCGGACAGCCGATCTTCGCACCCAGGATCGACGGGAAGCCGTAGCCGCAAGGGCCGAACAGGCCCGGTGACAGGTATTTCCGGCCCTGCTCGAAGGTCGGATAGGCGTTCCCGATCGCACAATTGTTGCCGATATCCGACGAGATGATAGCGTCCTTGGGCATCGCCGCCTGGATGGCGCGCCAAGCCATGCGCGGCGACATGCGATCCGGCTCGCGGTTGCGCGCGCGTTCGTTCCAGTTGGTGCCCGGATCGTCTTCCTCGTGGTCCATCGACGAGAGGGTCTGGAACCAGCGCGACTTGGTCAGCGCGACCAGTTCCCGGCGCTCCGTCCGGCCCTCGTCGCCGGCGGTGGCGGAAAGTTGTTCCAGGAGCTGCTCGGCGACCGCCCTGGCGTCGCCCTGGATGGCGACGGTAACCTTCTTGGTGAGCCCGATCCGGTCGGCATTGATATCGACCTGGATGACCTTGGCCTGCTTCGGCCAGTAGTCGATGCCGTAGCCGGGAAGCGTCGAAAACGGGTTCAACCTCGTGCCGAGCGCCAGCACGACATCGGCCTTCGCGATCAGCTCCATGGCCGCCTTCGAGCCGTTGTAGCCAAGCGGACCGACCGACAGCGGATGCGAGCCGGGAAAGGCGTCATTGTGCTGGTAGCCGCAGCAAACCGGCGCGTCGAGCCGTTCGGCCAATGCCTTGGAGGCCTCGATCGCGTTGCCGATGACCACCCCGGCGCCGTTGAGGATCACCGGGAACTTCGCCGTCGATAACAGTGCCGCCGCCTCGGCGATCGCCTCACGTCCGCCGGAAGGACGCTCGAGCCGCACGATCTGTGGTAGCTCGATGTCGACCACCTGGGTCCAGAAATCGCGCGGCACGTTGATCTGCGCCGGGCCGCAGCCGCGCCAGGCCTTTTCGATCACCCGGTTCAGCACCTCGGCGATGCGCGAGGGATCCCGCACCTCCTCCTGGTAGCAGACCATGTCCTCGAACACGGCCATCTGCTGGATCTCCTGAAATCCGCCCTGGCCGATCGTCTTGTTGGCGGCCTGCGGCGTGACCAGTAGCATCGGCGTGTGGTTCCAATAGGCGGTCTTGATCGGCGTCACGAAGTTGGTGATGCCCGGACCGTTCTGGGCGATCGCCATGGCCATCCTGCCGCTCGCCCGGGTGAACCCGTCGGCGATCATGCCGGCATTGGTTTCGTGCGCACAGTCCCAGAAGGTAATCCCGGCCGCCGGGAACAGATCGGAGATCGGCATCATCGCCGACCCGATGATCCCGAACGCGTGCTCGATCCCGTGCACCTGCAGAACCTTCACGAAGGCTTCTTCTGTCGTCATTTTCATCTAGGGAATCCTCTCTGTTATGCGCATGGGCCGGCGATCTTGGCCGAACGGCATCGCTTCTCCCAAGGCCCGGTCTTTCGGCTTCCTCTCGGAAGCACAATGTGCTTTTTTGATACTTGAAGTCTCATTATTGGTTCTGAAGCAAAATGGATCTGATGGCAATCTCAAAAGAGCCTGGGCCTCATGTCGCGCCACCCCAAGGACCCGCACGCCATGTCGTGCGTGGCATAGCCGAGGATCACAACGTGCCCGCAGGAACCGCGATTCCCCGCCTCGTCTCGCCGCTCGCAATGGGGTACCCATGGTGAACATCGCCGACTCCGAGCGGAAAAGCGAAACGATCCCGACGAATATGCGCCTGCCTCTGGTGCTCGAGGCGGTCGCCCGGGCCGGCGTGCCGGTGACCCCGACCGAGGTGAACGCGCAAATCGGCCTGCCGAAGCCCACCATCCATCGCCTCTTTGCGACCCTCGAAGCGGAGGGCTTCCTGCAGCGCGAGCTTGACGGTCGGTCCTATACGGCCGGCCGGCGGCTGCGGAAGCTGTCGACCAATGTGCTCACCTCGCTTCGCGTCCGCACCGCAAGGCTCGCCGTGCTCAACGCGTTGGCCGAGGAGGTCGGCGAGACTTGCAACATCGCCGTGCCGGACCGCGAGACGATGACCTATCTCGACAGAGTCGAGACCAAATGGCCGCTGCGCATCCAACTGCCGATCGGCAGCCATGTGCCGTTCTACTGCACCGCCAGCGGGAAGATGTACCTCTCGACTCTCAACAACGCGCATCTGCAACGCTATCTTGGCGCCGCGAAGCTCGAAGC
>JABDIP010000343.1 GCA_013003675.1 Inquilinus sp. | reverse complement strand
GGGCAGCCTCGCCTCGCATCTGAAGCGGCGCTTCGCCTGCACGCTGACCGATCTGTCGCCGGACATGCTGGCGCTGAGCCGCACCCTCAACCCCGAGTGCGAGCACATCGCGGGCGACATGCGGTCGCTCTCGCTGGGCCGATTATTCGATGCCGTGCTGATCCACGACGCCATCGACTACATGACCGGCGAGGCCGATCTGGCCGCCGCGATGGCCACCGCCGCCAGGCATCTCGGTCCCGGCGGCGTCGCTGTCTTGCTGCCCGACCATGTCCGCGACAGCTTCACCGAGGGCACCGACCATGGCGGTTTCGACGGGGCGGACGGGCGGGCGCTGCGCTATCTGGAATGGACCCACGATCCCGACCCCGCGGATTCCACCATCACCGCCGACTACGCCCTGCTGATCCGCGAGGCGGACGGCACGGCCCGGGTCGAGCACGACCGCCACATCCTCGGCCTGTTCGACCGCGCCACGTGGCGTCGGCTGATGCACGCCGCCGGCCTCGAACCGGTCGATGTGTCAGCAATCCCCGACCCCTATCCCGACGAGCACGCGGTGTTCGTCGGCCGCAAGGGAGGGTGAGGCGCCGTCAGTGCCGATGCGCCGACCCGCCGGAATGGACGTGGGCGTCGTCGGCCTCGACCGGGGGTTCCGCCCCATGGGCGTGGCCATCGTCATGACCATGCGAATCGCCGCCGCGGGTGCTCAGCAGCACCTTCTCCAGCGCCGCGACGCCGACGCCGTGATTGTAGACAAGGGTGCCGCCCTTCCAGCCGGTGATGCCGAGCATCACGGTCGCCGCCGCCAGCACGGCGACGAAGGGCAGCGCGACGCGCTCGCGGCGCATGCGTACCGACCAACCGGCCAGGGCCAGGAACGGCAGCGCGGTTGCGAGCGCCCAATTGCGGTGCGCCTCCATCGCCGCGTGGGCGCCCTCGTTATGGGCGCCGATCTCGGCATAGGCGAGCAGGCCGGCGGCAACCGTCAACACCGTCGCGCCGGCACCGAGCCACAGGTTCCACCACGCCGCCGCCAGCGCCGAGGCGCCGGCCGGCCGCTCCCGCAGCAGATAGGCCGCGACGAACAGCAGCAGCGACGCCACCAGCAGCGCCACGGCGAAATGCACCAGCATCGGGTGCCAGAGATGCGGGGCGAGGGTCATGCAGGGCCATCCTTGGGGTTCGGTCCGGAACGCCGTTGCCTGACATTCGAAATGCCGTCGACTCGGCGCGCCGCGACACCGTCGACAATTCGCATAAAGATTTGCTGAATGGCCGGCGCCGCGCGGGCGGCCGCACCGCTTCGCTATGAATCGGTCAGGCTCTGGATGGAGGCGTTGCAGGATCCCGCTCAGCCCGGCGCCCCGGCCGCCTTGTCGATGAAGGTGGCGAGGCGGATGTCGAGCTCGGACAGCCCGCCGACATCGTGGGTGGCCAGCGTGATATCGACGCGGTTGTAGACGTGGAACCATTCCGGGTGGTGGTTCATCTGCTCGGCCTTCAGCGCGACCCGGCTCATGAAGCCCCAGGCCTGGTTGAAGGTCTTGAACTGAAAGCTTTTCTCGACGGCATCGCGGCCCGCGACCTCTTGCCAGCCGGCAAGCCCCGCCAGTGCCTCCGCCCGTGCCTTCCCGCTCAGCTTCTCGACCATCCGGCCCCTCCCATTCGGCTGCCCGCGTTGACAGCGACCCGGGACCGCCTCGCCGTCCCGCGGAAGAGACGTTAGGATCGCCGGCGATGCCTGTCGACCCGCCCGAATTCTCCGTACCGCCCAGCCTGGCCGATTTCGACGCCATGGCCGACGCCGCCATGGCCACCATCCCGGCGCGGTTGCGGGCCATGGTCGACGGGGTGGCGATCCGTGTCGAGGATTTCCCCGACGACGAGATGGCGCGCGAGATGGAACTGGAGAGCCCGTTCGACCTGCTCGGCCTCTATGTCGGCATCCCGTTCGGCGAGAAGAGCGTTACCGCGACGGCGCAGCACCCCGACCTGATCTTCCTCTACCGGCGGCCGATCCTCGATTACTGGTGCGAGACCGGGGAGGATCTGGTCCACGTCGTCCGCCACGTGCTGATCCACGAGATTGGCCACCATTTCGGCTTTTCCGACGCCGACATGGAGGCGCTGGAGGCGGAGGCCGGGGAGTGACGGATGAGGCTCGGCTACTTGAAGGCGGTCACCGGCTGCTCCGACGGCGGCCCGCGCGGGTCGTCGCCAAAGCGATTCGGACCCACGGTGCCCTTCAGGCCGCCGCATTCGAGCAGGGTCCAAAGACCGCCAGCAACAAAGCACAGAGTTAGGAGGTCGCTGAGCAGCGGCACCGGACCGGTGAAGAGAGAGGCGAAGGGGGTGATCATGATCAGGGACCAGTAGCCACTGCGATTGCGGTCGTGCCAACGCTTGGCAACGACCGCACAGCCCGTCAAGCAAAGCGCTATCGTGCCGACGAGCAGGACGATGCCGTAGGTGATCAGGTTGCTGAAGAACTCGACCTTCGTCCCCGCGGGTCCCTGGAACACGACTTCGGCGGCTAAGTGGACGACGACCGCGGCAACCACCCAAGAGCCGAACGTATACATCCAGTACTCGAACCGGCCGATCCGACCCTGGAACGAAAACAGGAACCACATAAGGGAAAAGGACGACCGCCGCATCTTTCGACCTCCGAAGAACCCAAATCCAACGCAGGCAGACTAGAAGATCGCGGTTAAGGGACCTTTGCCACCTGGAATTGCACACCGGATCCCTTGCGGCAAAACCGTCCGATATTGGCCATTCCGATTGCCGGCTGATCGAAGCCGGCGGCGATCTCAGCCCTCCAGGGCGGTGAAATCGAGCGCCTGGCGGGCGGTCCGCAGGGCGTGGCGGCGTTTCAGCGGCGATTCCAGGAAACGGCGCACCGCGGCGAGCAGGGTCGGCGCCCAAGGCGCGTTCGGCGCGGCGGCCAACTCCGACCGCGCCGCCGCCGCCACCTTCACCAGATGGGCGGAGACGATGTATTCCGGCTGGCCGTGGTCGAACAGCCGCGCCTCGGCGGCGGCGAGGAACGCCGGGGCGTCGTCGACCGCCCAGGCCGACACGTCCTGCCCGGCATCGACGAAGCCGGCGTTGCGGCCGAGGAAGCAGGCCATCTGCAACAGCCCGGCCGGCCACAGCGCCGGCGTGTGGGTGCAGAGTTCCCGCACCGCGTTGGCGAAGGTGAGGCCGTGGGTGAAATCCAGCCAGCTCACATTCTGCGACACCGGCTGGGCGGTGCGGTCCTGTCGGTCGAGGTCGAAATTCAGCATCTGCCAAGCCGTTGCTTCGAGCAGCGCGGCGTAGAGGCCAGGGATGTCGGCTGAACTGGCCAATGCCCGGTCGAGCGCCTTGGTCACCGACAGGCGGCGGAAATCGGCGGCATTCGGCGGCCGGTCGCCGCTGCCGTCCCAGCGTGCCAGGGCCGGGCCGTAGGCGCGGAACTCCGGGATCAGATCCTCGCGTCTGGCGTAGACCAGCGAGCGGACCAGGGCGAGCAGCAGCGGCTCGGCGACGCCTTGCCCGAGCCGGGCGATCAGTTCGCCCGTCTTCAGCACATAGATCGCCGAATGGCCGAAATCCTGGTAGTGGGCGAGGGCGGCCCGGGCCAGATCCGGCTCGATCTCGGCATAGGACAGGCCGCCGGCCAGCGCGCCGCGCGCCAGCCAGTCGGGGGCGGCGGCGTGGGCGTGGGTGGCGCCGAATTCGAACCGGTCATGGGTCCAGCGCAGCGTTTCGCGCACCGCGTCGAGCGGATCGGCGCCGATTTGCGCCAGCCGCCCCACTTCCCGCGCCATGCGGTCGGTCTCGTGGCGCTCGCAGGCGCGGCGCAGGCCGGCCAACGCGGCGGCGGCACGCTCGGCGGGCGGCGGGTCGGTCGCGTCGAGCAGCACATCGTCGCCGGCAATGCGGACCGGATAGCGGCGCAATAAGTCGCCGCCAACCAGGGTCTCGCCGCTGTCGAGATCGAACTTCCAGTTATGCCAGTTGCAGGT
>JABDIP010000294.1 GCA_013003675.1 Inquilinus sp. | reverse complement strand
CTCCTCGCCCAGCTTGGGGTGCGGCAGGGCGAAAGTGACCACCTGGGCGACCGCCGGGTGGTCCATCAGCACCTCGTCCACCTCGCGCGGCGATATCTTCTCGCCGCCGCGATTGATGATCTCCTTCAGCCGGCCGGTGATGCTGAGATAGCCGTCCGCGTCCAGCATGCCCTGGTCGCCGGTGTGGAACCAGCCATGGGCGAACGCCTCGGCGTTGGCCGCCGGGTTGTTCTCATAGCCGGCGGTGACGTTGGGGCCGCGAATGACCACCTCGCCGATTTCGCCGGGGCCGAGCCGGCGGCCGTCGGCGGTCATCACCGCCACCTCCGGCCCGGCGGCGGGGCCGACGCTGCCGGCCTTGCGGGCGCCCGGCGGCAGGCGGTTGCTGGTCATCTGGTGCGCCGCCTCGGTCATGCCGTAGGATTCGATGACCGGGCAGCCGAAGGTCTGCTCCAGCGCCGCCATCACCTGCGGCGGCAGCGAGGAGGAGGACGAGCGGATGAAGCGGAGGGCCGCGCGGCCGACCGCCTCGGCGTTGCGCGGCGCCCGGTCGAGGATCGCCTGGTGCATGGTCGGCACCGCCGTGTACCAGGAGGGTTCCGCCTCGTCCAACCACTGGAAGACCTTGAGCGCATTGAAACCGGGCGTGCAGAAGACCGAGGCGCCGGCCGACAGGGTCGACAGCACGGCGGCGATCAGCCCGTGGATGTGGAACAGCGGCATGATGTTGAGGCAGCGGTCGGCCGGCGTCAGCGCCAGGGTTTCGCGGATGTGCCGCGCCGAGGCGGCGACGTTGGCTTGGGCCAGCGGGACGATCTTCGGCCGCGAGGTAGTGCCCGAGGTGTGCAGCACCAGGGCGATGTCGCCCGCCTCCGCCAGCCCGGGGCGTTCGGCGCTGCCGCCCGCCTCGCCCTCGAGCCGGAAGCCGCCGGCGCCGCCCTCGATGTCGGCCGCCAGGCGCAGCACCGGCACGCCGAGGCGGCCGGCGACGGCGACCGCCGGGCTGTCGCTACCGGCCTCGACCAGCAGCGCCTTGGCCCCCAGGTCGGACAGGTAGAAGGCGTATTCCTCGTCGCGATAGGCCGGGTTGAGCGGCGCGGTGGTGGCGCCGGCGCCGATGGCGACGAAAGCGGCCGCCATCTCCGGCCCGTTCGGCAGCACGATGGCGACCCGGTCGCCGCGGCCGATGCCGAGCCCGTTCAGCCGTGCCACGGTCGCCTCCGCCAGGGCGCGCAGGGTGCCATAGGTGAGTGGCGCGCGGCCGGGCGCGCCGAGCGCCGGGGCCTCGGGGGCGCCGGCCTGGAGGAGTTCGTGGATGGTCTGCATTGAGTGTCCCGTTGCCTTGGCTTGTTTCCAGCAATTGTCGGAATCGGCGATCGGGATCCGGAGGGGGTCGGGCGAGGCCGGTGCGCCCGAGTGTATATCCGGTGATCGCCCCTGGCCAAAGAGGCCGAGGCGGTTCGGCGATCACCGCCCCTCGCCCGCTTCGCGGACTTGATCCTGCCGGAACCCCACATCTGACCGGAAACCCGCCATGGCCGACCCCAACCGGCCGACCGACCCCACAGACGTCATTGCGAGGAGCGAAGCGACGCGGCAATCCAGGGGCGGCCAGGGACGCCCCCGACGGCTTTGCATCCTTGGTCGCGGCCCCGCCCAATCCGAACTAGGAAGGTCCGGTTGCCCGCGCCTGGGCACCGGCCCTGGCCGCCCTGGATTGCCACGTCGCTTCGCTCCTCGCAATGACGGCGTTGGGTGGGGTCGCCCCCCCTCACACCACCGTCACGTCGAGGTCGCCGATGCCGTCGATGTGGCCGTGCAGGCGGTCGCCGCGGACGACCGGGCCGACGCCGGCCGGCGTGCCGGAGAAGATCAGATCGCCGGGCCGAAGTTCGAACAGGCCGGAGAGGTAGGACACCGTCTCCGAAACCTTCCAGATGAGCTGGTCGAGGTCGCCTTGCTGGCGGCGAGCGCCGTTGATGTCGAGCCAGATGGCGCCGCTCGCCGGATGACCGATCGCGCCGGCCGGGACGATCTCGCCGCACGGGGCGGAATGCTCGAACGCCTTGCCCACCTCCCACGGCCGGCCGAGCTTCTTCGCCTCGCCCTGCAGGTCGCGGCGGGTCATGTCGAGGCCGACCGCATAGCCGAAAACGTGGTCGAGGGCGCTGTCGACCGGGATGTCGACCCCGCCCTTGTCGAGCGCCACCACCAGCTCGATCTCGTGGTGCACGTCGCTGCTGGCCGAGGGATAGGGAAACTCGCCGCCGCCCAAGAGCAGATTGTCCGGGTTCTTCTGGAAGAAGAAGGGCGGCTCCTTGTCGGGATCGTGGCCCATCTCGACGGCATGGTCGGCGTAGTTCCGGCCGACGCAATAGATGCGATGAACCGGGAACAGGTGCGACGATCCCCGCACCGGAACGGCAACCTGCGGCGCGGGCGGAAACAAATGGGACATCGATGGTTTCTCCTGTTCTTTTTTGCCCAATCGAGCCCGGGTTGACCGGCCATGGGACCTTAGAGGGGGCCGGCGCTAAGCCGGCCCGTCAATTGCTGCAAGGGGCGTCACGCCCAGTTCGTTCGCGGTCTTGCGCAGAACCGCGACCAGGTTCGGGTGCATCGGGATACCCGACACGCTGCGTTCGCGAAAGACGGCCAGGCTTCGCTCGCCCGGAATGCGCACGGGATCCTGTCCGGGAAGCACCGGCGACGCGCGCATGTCCTGGAAGACGGCGTCAACGGTTCGCTTGAATTGATCCGGGTCGGCGAACGCGGCGACCGAGATGGCGGCGAAGAACTGGCCGGTATTCGTTGGGCTGACCGTGTCGGCGGTGAAGTCGACGACATCCTTGCCGAATGCGGCGCCGTTCAGCGTGCCCGCCAGAAGCCCGATCGCCATGGCCAGGCCATAGCCCTTGGGCCCCCCGATCGGCAGCAGGAAGCCCTCCTTCTGCCGGCTCGGGTCGGTCAGCGGCTTGCCGTCGCGGCCGACCATCCACCCTTCGGGCATCGCCTCGCCGCGCTGCGCCAGCGTCTTGATCTTGCCGGCGGCGGCCACGGTCGTCGCCATGTCCAGGATGAGCGGCGGCTCGTCGCCGGCCGGCACCGCGATGGCGATCGGATTGGTGCCCAGCAGCAGGTCGGTCCCGCCCCAGGGCGGCACGTGGTTGGCGCTGCCCACGGCCCCGTAGAGGCCGATCATGTCCCGTTCGACCGGCATTCCGACATACAGCGAGGCGGGGCCGGCATGATTGCCGTTGCGCACGCCGACCCAGCCGATCCCGTGCCGTTCCGCCTTTTCCATCGCCAGTTCCGTGGCGTACAGCATGGCGAGATGGCCGAGGCCGTTGTCGCCGTCGACGATCGCTGTCGCGTCCCGGTCGACGATTACAGAGAGGGTCGGCCGGGCGTTGGTGCCGCCGTCGCGCAGACGGGCGCTGTATTGCTTGAGGCGGAAGATGCCGTGGGTGTCGTGGCCATGAAGGTCGGCCTTGACCATCAGACCCGCCACCACCCCGGCATCGCGCGCGGGCACGCCGAGGGCGACGAAGGCGTCCGTCAGGAACCGTTCGACCTCCGCAGCCGAATAACGAGAGGACTCAGAGTTCATCCCAAGCCCCCCGGCCAGCCGGCATCAGATGCGCGAGCCGGCATAGTATTCGACCCGGTGCTCGAGCCAGCCGATCAGGGAGGACAGGCCGAGCGCGAAGACGAACAGGATCAGCGTCAGGGCCCAGAACTCCTCCATCTGGAAATTCCGCGAGAAGGTCTGGAACATCCGGCCCAGGCCGACGATGGAGACCAGCAACTGGCCGATCACCACGCCCTTGACGGCCCGGATCAGCCCCATGCGGATTCCGGCGAGGATTTCCGGCATGGCGGCCCAGAACAGCAC
>JABDIP010000255.1 GCA_013003675.1 Inquilinus sp. | reverse complement strand
GCGTTGAAGGCGGATTCGCTCGACTTTCTCGGCGACACGGCGACCTACGCGATCAGCCTGGCGGTGATCGGCATGCCGCTCCGCCGGCGCGCCCTGGCCGCCCTGTTCAAGGGGCTCAGCCTGGGCGCCATGGGGCTGTGGGTGGCCGGCGCCACGCTCTACCAGACCTTCGTGCTCGGCGTGCCCGCCGCCGGCGTGATGGGGGCGGTCGGCATGCTCGCCTTCGCCGCCAACGTCGCCAGCGTGCTGCTGCTGCTGCGCTATCGGAACGGCGACGCCAATGTCCGCTCGGTCTGGCTGTGCAGCCGCAACGACGCGATCGGCAATCTCGCCGTGGTGCTCGCCGCCAGCGGGGTCTGGGCGACCCGGAGCGGCTGGCCGGACCTGCTGGTCGCCGGGCTGATGTCCGGCCTGTTCCTGTGGTCGTCGCTGCAGATCGTCCGCCAGGCGACGACCGAGCTGGGCCAGGCGCGGCAGGAGGCCGAGGCGGCCGCCGAATGAGCGGGCCGCATCCCGCCCTGCCCTTCGCCCTGTTGCTCGTCCTGGCGGCGCTGGTCGCGCTGCGCGGCGGCGCCGTCGCCCGAAAGGCCGCCGGGCCGGTCGTCGCCTTCGGCCGCGGCGACGACGCCCATGATTTCCTCGGCCGGGGCTTTCGCGCCGTGGCCCTCCTCCTCGCCGCGTCCTTCGCCGCCCGCCTCGTCTGGCCCGCCTTCGACGGCGCGGCCGGATCGGTTCCCTGGCTTGCCGCGCCGCTATTCGGCTGGGGCGGGCTGGGCCTGATCCTGCTCGGCACCCTGCTCGTCGCCTCGGCGCAATGGCAGATGGGCCGGTCGTGGCGCATCGGGCTCGCACCGGAGGCGACCGAACTGGTCACCGACGGCTGGTTCCGCGTCAGCCGCAACCCGGTCTTCCTCGGCTTCCTTGCCGTGCTCGCCGGCGCCCTGCTTTGCGTTCCCTCCGCCGTCACCGCCGCATTGCTGGCGGCCGGCTGGCTCGCCATGAGCGTCCAGGCGCGGCTGGAGGAAGCCCATCTCGAGCGCCTGCACGGGCCCGCCTATGCCGAATACCGGGCGCGGGTGCGGCGCTGGCTCTAGCGGGGGCCGGCCGGACCTGCAGGTCATTCCGCCGCCGCATCGCCTGCGACCGGGCACCGGCCCGAAAACTCCCGCCGTCATCGCGAGCCGTAGGCGTGGCGATCCAGGGCGGCCAGGGCGGTATCGGCCGCGCTGGACTGCCGCGTCGCTTCGCTCCTCGCAATGACGGCGAGAGAGTTGATGTCTGTGCCTCCCGCCGCCGAGGCCGGACGCGGCGCGATGGCCGACCGGCGCAGGCCGGCTTGGGCAAACGGCTCCGGCGGTGTAAGCAGGACGGATGAGCGAGCTGCCGATGACCCGCGCCGATTGCGAGGCGCTCGACACCGCCGACCCGCTGCGTTCGTTCCGCGACCGGTTCGACCTGCCCGACGGGGTGATCTACCTCGACGGCAATTCCCTCGGGGCGCTGCCGAAGGCGACGGCGCCGCGCCTCGCCGAAATGGTCGGCGGCGAATGGGGCGGCGAGCTGATCCGCGGCTGGCTGTCGCGCGGCTGGATGGCGGCGCCGCGCGCGGTGGGGGCGAAGATCGCCCGGCTGGTCGGCGCCGAGGCGGACGAGGTGCTGGTCGCCGACACCACCGCGATCAACCTGTTCAAGCTGCTCGCGGCGGCAATCGAGCTCAACCCCGGCCGGACCACGGTGCTGTCCGACACCGGCAACTTCCCGACCGACCTCTACATGGTCCAGGGCCTCGGCACCCTGCTCGGCGACCGCTGCCGGCTGCGCGTGGTCGAGCCGGAGGCGGTCGAGGCGGCGATCGACGACGACACCGCCATCGTCATGCTGACCGAAATCGACTACCGCACCGGCCGCCGCCACGACATGGCGCGGGGCACCCGGGCGGCCCACGCCAAGGGCGCGCTGACGATCTGGGACCTCGCGCACAGCGCCGGGGCGATCCCGGTCGATTTGAACCGGCCCTTGGACCTCGATGGCGGGCGGCTGGACGGGCCGGGTGCCGATTTCGCCGTCGGTTGCGGCTACAAATACCTGAACGGCGGCCCCGGGGCGCCGGCCTTCCTCTATGTCGCCCGTCGCTGGCAGGACAAGGTCAGACCGGCACTGTCAGGTTGGCTGGGCCATGCCGAGCCCTTCGCCTTCGACCTCGACTACCGGCCCGCGCCGGGAATCGACCGGATGATCTGCAGCACCCCGTCGGTGCTGGCGGTCGCCGCGCTCGATTGCGGGGTCGAACTGATGGCGGAGGCAGACGCGGCGGCGCGGCACGCGAAGTCGCGGGCGCTGGGCGACCTGTTCGTCGGGCTGGTCGAACGCGACTGCGCCGCGCACGGCTTCACCCTCGCCAGCCCGCGCAACTCGACACAGCGCGGCAGCCAGGTCTCCTTCGCCCATCCACAGGGCTATTCGATCATGCAGGCGCTGATCGCCCGTGGCGTGATCGGCGATTTCCGCGCCCCCGATTTGATCCGCTTCGGCTTCGCGCCGCTCTACAACGGCCATGCCGATGTCTGGGACGCGGTGGCGACCCTGCGCGCGGTGATGGAAACCGCCGCCTGGGACCGGCCGGAATGGCGGACCCGGGCGGCGGTAACGTAGTCCAATCGGCTCACAGACCATGGCGCACTGTCGCACCGCAACGATCGCCGTTGCAGGTCTGAAGGTTGGCGCACGCCCCCTCACCCTCCCACGGCTTCGCCGCGGGCCCC
>JABDIP010000252.1 GCA_013003675.1 Inquilinus sp. | reverse complement strand
CGGCACTGGGCCGGCTCCGGCGATGTCGCCACCGAGCAGGTCTGGTTCGACATCCGCGACAAGGTCGGCGCCACCGATTTTCTCGGCTACGGAACCGTGCGCGCCGAGGGGCAGGTCATGGCGCTGGTCGTCGACGGCAAGACCGCGGACAAGGCGACCGCCGGCCAGCAGGTCGCGGTGATCGCCAATCAGACGCCCTTCTATGGCGAGTCGGGCGGCCAGGTCGGCGATGCCGGCGGCATGTTCACCGCCGCCGGCTGCGAGGTCGAGGTCGCCGATACCCAGAAGAAGCTGGGCGATCTGTTCGTCCACCTCGGCCGGGTGACCAAGGGCACGCTCTCGGTCGGCGACGCCGTCGATCTGTCGGTCGACAGCGAGCGCCGCGATGCGGTGCGAGCCAACCACTCCGCCACCCATCTGCTGCATGAAGCGCTGCGCCGCCGGCTCGGCAAGCATGTCACCCAGAAGGGCTCGCTGGTGGCGCCCGACCGGCTGCGCTTCGACATCAGCCAGCCGCGGGCCGTCAACCGCGAGGACATCGTGGCCGTCGAGGCCGAAGTGAACGCCCGGGTGCGCGAGGATGCCGAGGTGGTAACCCGGCTGATGACCCCCGACGAGGCGATGGCCGAGGGGGCGATGGCGCTGTTCGGCGAGAAATACGGTGAGACGGTCCGCGTCGTCGGCATGGGGCGGGAAGGCAACCGCTTCTATTCGACGGAGCTTTGCGGCGGCACCCATGTCGGCCGCACCGGCGAGATCGGCAGCTTCAGGATCATTGGCGAGGGGGCGGTGGCCGCCGGTGTGCGACGCATCGAGGCGGTTACCGGCGCCGGCGCGGTGGAGCATCAACAACGCCAGGAGGCGCTGCTGGCCGAGGCCGCCAGTGCGCTGAAGGCGACCCCGGCCGACCTGCCGGGACGCATCGCAGCACTGGTCGAGGAACGCCGTCGGCAGGAGCGCGAGATCGCCGATCTGCGCCGCGCGTTGGCGACCGGTGGCGGGGCCGGCACGGCGCCGCCAGTAAAGCAGGTCGAGGGAATCGATTTCTCCGGGCGGGTCCTGGAGGGTGTACCGGCCAAGGATTTGAAGCCGATGGCGGACGACATCAAGACCAGCCTCGGCTCGGGCGTCGTCGCCCTGGTCGCCGTCAACGATGGCAAGGCATCGCTGGTCGTCGGCGTCACCGACGACCTGACGGCCCGGCTCGACGCGGTGGCGCTGGTGCGCGCCGGGGCGGCGGCGGTCGGCGGCAAGGGCGGTGGCGGACGCCCCGACATGGCCCAGGCGGGCGGCCCGGAAGGCGGCAAGGCCGGCGACGCCCTCGCCGCCATCGAGGCCGCGCTGGCCGGCTAGCGCCCTGCGGCCCGGCGGTTCTGCCAGGTGATGATCACGACATCGGGCCTGCCATGGCGGGGCTGAGCGAATTCGTCCGCCTGCGTGACTATCGGCCGGCCGACCACGCCGCGGTCATCGCCCTCGATCGGGAAGTGATGGCGCCGCTCGGGCTGTCGCGGCCGATCGATCACCCTAGGCGCCGGGATTTGCGTGAACTGGACCGCATCTATGCGCACCCGACGGGAGGGTTCCTGGTCGGCGAGGCTGACGATGGATTGGTCGCCATGGGCGGGTTTCTCCGCGAAGAGGACGGGGTGGCCCGGTTGAAACGGTTGCGCGTCGATCTCAACTGGCAGCGCCGCGGGATCGCCCGCCAGCTGGTCGGAATGCTGGAAATCCGGGCGATGGAAGCCGGCTATCGGGCGATCATGTTGCACGTCACCGAGCGTCAACCGGCGGCGCTGGCCCTTTATCCGCGGCTCGGCTACCGACTGACCCATACCGCCAAAGGCGACCAGGGAATCGACAGCTACTTCCGCAAGGAGCTTTTCCATCGTCCCGACTGACCGATCGGCGCCACACCTCTCGGATGAGCGATCGGTGCGAAGGCCTGTCGCGGTCCGCGAATTCGGCGGTTTCAGGACGGTAATCCACAGGAATCTGCGCGTTCTGTCCGCTAGCGTCTATCCCTCCGTTCCTTCATGTAGTACTGTCATCGTCCGGTACTACCACATGTCGGGCAAGCCGCTAGGACTCGCCGGTTGCCCAATCTCGGACACGAGGGAGAGCGTCTAATGAGTTGGACGGACGAAAAGGTCGCGGTGCTGCGGAGGTACTGGGGTTCCGGGAAGAGCGCCAGCGAGATAGCCGAGATCATCGGCGGCCTGTCGCGCAACGCCGTGATCGGCAAGGCGCATCGCCTGGGCCTTGCCGGCCGGCCGTCGCCGATCAAGGAGAGGAAGAAGCCGGCGGCCAGATCCGAACAACCGGTCGCGGCACCACCGCCAGCCGTCGTCGCCGCGGTCGAACGGGTGCCCGTCGACGGCGCCACCATCCTCGCCCTCACCGAGCGGATGTGCCGCTGGCCCCATGGCGACCCGAAGAAGCCGGGCTTCCAGTTCTGCGGCAAGCCGGTGGCGGCCGGGCTGTCCTATTGCGCCGCGCATATGAAGCTCGCCTACCAGCCGCCGGCCGCCCGGCGCCGCGACAGCGAACGCCGTATCGCACACGGGTAGGGCCTAGTCGGTTCGCACTCCAATCGGAACGGCGCCAGCGAAGAGTCGGCGCCGTTCCTTCATGAGGCGTTTGATCCGGTCGGTGATCTGTCGAACGGGTCTGTTGTGGCGATGGTCGTCATGGCTGACCAGCCATTGCTCATGGGTCAGGTCGTCAATCACGCCAGAGGCGCGTCGCAACCGGCGATCACTGTCGCCGACGAAGCACGGTAGGACGCAAAGGCCGATCCCCGCGGCCGACGCGTCGAGAACCGCTCTCGGGTCGGACAGACGGACAATCGGCGGCCGTGTCAGCCGTCGGTCGAGCCATGCCGCCGACGGCACCGTAGATCCCGCAGTCCGAAACGCCACCCAATTGAAGTTGCCATAGCGCGACTGCTCATCTGCGGCGGACCATTCCCTGGTCAACGCGGGCGGGCCGAACACGGCGAAGGCGACCGGGCCGAGCTTCTGGCCGGCAAGGCCGGGTGTCGATGGTCGCCGGTTGCGGATGCCCAACTCGGCTTCCTGTCTGGTCAGATCGACATGACCGACCCGGACAGAATCTCCAGACCGATAGGAGGTGAGATTCCGGCAAGAAATCCGGCGTTGGCGGCTAGAAAGGCCCCGGTCCAGGCGCCTGTTGCCACGCGGACGGTCGTCGGTTCGTTGCTTGCTGACGCCCAGCGCTCGATCGACAAGACGGCGGTTTCAGCCGCCAAGGCGCGTGGCAGCAGAGCCTCGCCGTGTGCAGTGAGCGCATAACCATCTCGTCGGCGGTCGAAAAGACGGAGCTGCAAGGCGTACTCCAGGGCCGCAATCCGGCGACCAAGGGTGGCAGGGCTTTGTTTCGCCCGAGTGGCCGCCGCCGATAGACCACCTGCCCGTGCTACCGCCGCGAACACTCTCAGATTGTCCCAGTCGATATCATTCATTTTCGAAATGCTCCCTGCAAAGCTGTATATACCCGGAAATAGCCATTTTGGTTCTAATGCGCAGGTTGGTGAATCGGATTTTCTGAGGGGGTCGCCAGTTATGAAATACACGACGCTTGGGAGCAGCGGAATTGTCGTCTCGCGGTTCTGTTTGGGGACCATGCTGTTCGGCGGTACCGGATCGGCGGAGGTCGATGCGAAGGGCGCGCATCGTATCGTCGACGCGTTCATCGACGGCGGCGGAACCTATTTCGACTCCGCCAACGTCTATACCGATGGGCAGGCGGAGGAGATCCTTGGTGCCGCCTTGAAAGGCCGCCGCGATGCACATGTGGTGGCGACAAAGGGCGGCGCCCAACTCGGCGGCCAACCTCGGCATCCCCGAGCCGGTCTGACCCGAACGGCGGTTCTGTCGTCGATCGATGACAGTCTGCGCCGGCTCGGAACCGACTACATCGATATCTGGTACCTACATGGGCCGGACCGTCTGACGCCGATCGAGGAAACCTGGGCGGCCGTCGATATCGCTGTCAGGGCCGGGAAAATTCGAGCCGTCGGCTTTTCCAATCTGCCGGCTTGGGCAGCGGCGGAGGCGGTGGCATGCGCACCGGTACCGGTCGCCGCCGCTCAGTACCAATACAGCCTTGTCTGCCGCGACATCGAGGACGACTTTCTTGACGGCTTGCAGCGGCACGGCATCGCACTGCACGCATGGGGACCATTGGGGCAAGGTTTCCTCACCGGGAAATATCGGCCCAACGAGAAGCCAGCCGAAGGACGCATTGCCGGTGCGGCGGAGTCCCACGAAGAGCATTGGAGCCGGCGCGACAATGATCGCAACTGGGCGACGCTGGCGGCGACGCGCGAAGTGGCCGAGCGGCGAGGTGCGACGCCGGGCCAAGTGGCGGTGGCCTGGGTGCTGAGTCGTCCAGCCCTTGCCGCCGGAGTCGTCGGTGCCCGCACCGAACGGCAACTGGCCGAAACGTTAGGCGCTTTGAGTACTCACCTGGAGAAGGCCGATCTAGAATTGCTCGACGAGGCATCGAAGCCACCCCGCCGGTATCCATTTCGGGTCGTCGATGCCTATTTCGACCGGCGACCAGGCTAGCCGCACAGGAGGGGTCGTTCAGCCCTTCGCCATCGCCGTCTTCAGGCCCTCATCCAGCTTGTCGAGGAACTGGTTGGTGGTCAGCCAGGGCTGCTCGGGTCCGATCAGGATCGCCAGATCCTTGGTCATGTAGCCGGATTCGACGGTCTCGACGCAGACCTTCTCCAGCGTCTCGGCAAAAGCCGCCACGTCCGGCGTGTCGTCGAACTTCGCCCGATAGGAAAGCCCGCGGCTCCAGGCGAAGATCGAGGCGATCGGGTTGGTCGAGGTCTCCAGCCCTTTCTGGTGCTGGCGATAGTGGCGGGTGACGGTGCCGTGCGCCGCCTCCGCCTCGACCGTATTGCCGTCCGGCGTCATCAGCACCGAGGTCATCAGCCCGAGCGACCCGAAGCCCTGGGCGACGGTGTCGGACTGCACGTCGCCGTCGTAGTTCTTCGCCGCCCAGACGAAGCCGCCCTCCCATTTCAGGGCGGCGGCGACCATGTCGTCGATCAGCCGGTGCTCGTAGGTCAGGCCTGCGGCCTTGAAGCGGTCGGCGAACTCGGCGTCGAACACCTCCTGGAACAGGTCCTTGAAGCGGCCGTCATAGGCCTTGAGGATGGTGTTCTTGGTCGACAGATAGACCGGATAGTTGCGCTGCAGGC
>JABDIP010000236.1 GCA_013003675.1 Inquilinus sp. | reverse complement strand
CAATCGGATGCGGCCCGGCCCGTCAACCGTGGTCGACGGGGCCCGGCGCGGCATCCCTGGGGGTGCTCCCGACCGAGGCGCTTATTCGGGCCCGCGGGTCTGGAACAGAGCCCCCAGATTGATGCTGCCGTGACCGATCTGCGGGAAGTCGGGGTCGGTGCGGTCGCCCGGGTCGAGGTTCGAGGCCGTATCGTCCGGCGGGAACAGAACGAGGCTGTTCAGGGCCGCCAGGACCCGGCGTTGCCGCCAGCCCGGAAGGGCGGCAAAGGCGTTCCTGGACGCCAAGGCCTCGCCGCCGTGGCGCAGGATCACCTCCGTGAGGTCCATGCTGCGGCCGTCGTGGCCATAGGGAGCGGTGGAGCCGACGCCCCAGAGCGGCTCGGTCATGAACTCGGTCTGGACCAAGCCGTCATAGTTCAGCTCATGGAAAGCCGGGCCCAGATCGTGACGTTGGAAGTCCGTGAAGATGTTCTCGACCACGAAGGACCTCCGCTCGGGTAGGAGCTGCGGCAGTCTGCGGCCGTCGTCGAACTCGTAGAAGAGCGTCGAGGCCGTTGCGAACAGACGGTTGAAGGTCCCGTTCACCGGGTCGAAGAGGGTCTCCACGTCGGCGACCCGCCGGTCGCTGTCGATGTCCAGGTCCCTGACGTGACAGCCGGTGCAGCCGATGCTTTCCATCATTCGGAAGCCGTCTCTCGTGCGGGCGCTCTGTTCGCCCAGGCCCGGCTTGAAGTAGTTCAGCAGGTAGAACTCCATGAAGTCCACCACGGCGGCGTCGATCTCGTTGACCACTCCGTCGCGGTCGCCGTCCCGGCGCCGCCGCGAAACGGGTGGCGCGTCGAGGCGGTCGATCGAGCCATCGAGCACCATCCCGGACGGCGTCTCGCAGAGGCGTCCGTTCGCCGCGTCGAGCAGGCAGGGATCGAAGCTCTGCAGGCCCATCTCGTCCTGGAATGCGCCGACGATGAATTCGCGGATGGAGAATGCCTTGCCCTGTGCGAAGAAGGGCCGGACCCGCAGGTCGCGGTCGACGCCGCGAACATCGGAGGTGTCGACACGCCCGCGTCGCCTGGCGGTGATTTCGCCGTAGTCGATGCCCTTGCTTTGGAGGCTGAAGGTCACGGGCCGTCGCCGCCGTCGGGCCTCCTCGACCGCAAGGTCCCGAATCCCGCGCAGGTCCCGGGTGATTTCGTCGGCGAGTTGCTCCTGCAGGCCGAGCCCGAAGAGGTGCGGCGCGTCCCGGCTGTCGGGCCGCGTGGCGACGACGCCGCCGAAGCCGGCCGAGCCGCGGGGCCGGCCGTGGCAGCCGGCACAGGAATCGGAGATACCGGCACCGATCCCGGGGGTGTTCTCGATGTCGCCGATGCCGTCCCGCGGGCGCGGGCCGAGCCCCTGTTCCAGCCCGAACTTCCGCTGGAACAACTGGCGGCCGCGACGGATCGCCCGCGCCGGGTCCCGCATGATGATGAAGACGGCGGAATCCGGCGTGTCGACGTCGCCCCGGCCACGGCCGATCTGCTCTTCGAGCGACAGGGCGATGCCCTCTCCGGCGGTATTGGGCGCCTGGGTCTGGTCGATGAGCTGCGCCTCGGCCCGTTGGTCCGACAGGATGATCGTGCCGAGCGCGGAGACCAGAATCAGCGCCCGGGCCGTCCTCGACCTCGGGGCTCGCGGCGGACCCGCGACGGCGGAACCGCCAAGCGGCAATCGGCTGTTAGGAATCAAAGACCGGCGGCTGGGGCGGCCAAGGGAAATGTCAGACATGCGCATAGTCCTCCCGTTGCACTGCCAAGCGGCTTTTGCCGCATTATTGAAATCTTACAGCCGCAGCGGAAGGCTTGAGACGAGTCTGCTCACTCTATGGTTGCTTTGTCGAGTCGGATTTCTGTGACAATTGCGCTGCCGGCTGGCGCCGGTCGCCGCAACTACATTGACAGTAACCGAATTACTCCGTCGCCTTTTCGGTCGGCAGCGGCGGGTCCCGACCCTCCGGCTTCCCGGCTTCGACGCGTCAGTACACCGCCGGGTTGGCGGCGAGGAGGCGGCGGACGTTGCGGCGCTGGTCGGCCAGCAGGGTGTCGACGGTGCCCGGGCCGTCGTAGAAATCGCCGGTGTTGATCGACACGATCCAGCCGTCGATGACGGTGAGCGCGATGACGGTGGCGAGGACCACGGTGTCGCCGGTGTCGGTGGAAATGCCCTGGACCAGTCCGGTGTAGAGCGCCTCGTCGTCGTGGCGCAGCAGGCCGAGGCTTTCGGCCTCGCCGATCTCCACGCCCATCGCCGCCCGATCGGCGCGGCGCTGCACGTCGCCGGTGGCCGAGTCCATGGCGGCCTGGCCGTTGCGGTCGAACTCGCCGGCGAGCGCCGCGAGGATCTCGGCGCGCGGCCCGGCCAGCGGCCGGCTGCCGATCATCGGCGCCAGATAGGTGCCGATGTCGAACAGCTCGCCGTTGCCGGCGCGCGCGGCCTGGAGCTCGCCGCAATCGGCGAACATCGACAGCACATGGTTGCTGCCGGCGTTGAGCTGGCGCTGGAGGATCAGCGCCTGCAGGTCGACCGGGTTGCGGTCGGACAGGGTGCAGGTGCCCTCGGGCGCCGGCGTGACGATGCCGCCGAGGCCGGCGGGCAGGCCATGCGGGGTCTTGGGGGCCGGCGCGGCGCACGCGGTCATCGCCAGGGCGATGGCGGCGACGAGAAGGGTGCGGACCATGACGGGCTCCTCGATTCGGAAGCGGCCGGCGGGCGCCGGGGCAGGCCGGAGAGTCGCGAAAAAGGGTCAAGGTTTCGCTAACCGGGAATAATCCGCCGCGATGCGTGTCTCACCTCCCGGCCGGTTTACGGTCGCCAGGCTCTGACCGGTCCAATCCGCGGCGTGTCCTGCCGCACACCCATCAGGAGGAAATTCGATGACGAGGAGGTTCGCGTCCCTTATCGCCGCGACGGTCGCGGCGGCCACGCTCGCCGCCGGGGTCGGTGTCGCCTCGGCCGCCGACCAGCCGGCCGACCAGATCAAGTACCGCCAGGCGGTGATGCGCTCGGTCGGCGGCCATATGGGCGCCATCGCCGCCATCATGAAGGGCGAGATCAGCCACACCGGTCACCTCTCCGCCCACGCCAACGCCATCGCCGGCATGGCGGTCGTCGCCGCCGACGTCTTCCCGCCGAGCAGCGCCAGCGGCGCCGAGACCCGGGCGAAGCCGGAGATCTGGCAGGACTGGGACGAGTTCCTCGGCAAGGCGGAGGCCTTCCGCACCGCCAGCGCCAACCTCGCCAGCGTGATCGATGGCGGCGGCGACAGCGCGGCGGTCGGCGCCGCCTTCGGCGATCTCGGCAAGTCCTGCGGCGGTTGCCACCGGCCGTTCCGCGCCGACGCCAACTAGCCCCGCACCGGCCGCCCGGGCCTCGCCGCCGGGAATAAAGGGGACGCAACCCTTTTTCTGTTC
>JABDIP010000230.1 GCA_013003675.1 Inquilinus sp. | reverse complement strand
GCTCGGCCCCCGTGGCCTGATGCCGAACCCGAAACTGGGCACGGTGACGCCCGACGTGACGGCGGCGGTGCAGTCCGCCAAGGCCGGCTCGGTCGAATTCCGTGCCGAGAAGGCGGGTATCGTCCATGCCGGTATCGGCAAGGCCAGCTTTTCCGATGACGCGATCGCAGAGAATGTGCGCGCTTTCGTCGGCGCCATCATGCGGGCCAAGCCGAGCGGTGCCAAGGGCACCTATCTGCAGCGCGTGGCGATCAGCTCGACCATGGGGCCGAGCCTGAAGCTCGATGTCGGCCCCTTGTCGACGGAGGCCGGCGAGGCGTCGGCGTAGATGAAACAAGCTCCGGCCGCGGACGGCCGGGGCGAGCAGATCGGCGTTTCGCCCGCGGTCCGGAGGCCGGACGGGATGGGGCGCCGGGGCGGGGTAACCCGCCAACCTGTCCGAGACTGCAGGGGTCCAACGGGGCGAATGCCCACGGTGGACTTAATCATCCTGCATAGACGGGAGGACGGCCGCGCGGATCTGTAGGTGCCCGGAGGGCGCCGATAGCCGGACGGCTTGAACTTCTGGGGCAGGAGAGAAGGGGACCGACAGCCGCCACGTGCGGTGGTTGGAGGTTCCGGATGCAACCGGGCCCGGCACGGCGTATGTGTCAGGCCCAGACAACGGAGGCGATCCGTGGAGCGTGCACAAAAGGAGACGAAAGTCGCCGAAATGCATCAATCCTTCCAGGATGCCGAGATCGTGGTGGTCACCCACCAGAGCGGCATGACGGTCGAGGAATCGACCGACCTGAGACGGAAGATGCGGTCGGCGGGTGCGTCTTTCCGCGTGACCAAGAACCGGCTCGCCCGGATTGCCCTCAAGGGCACCAAGTTCGAGGAAATGGACGGCCTGTTCACCGGGCCGACCGCCGTGGCCACGAGCAGTGACCCGGTGGCGGCCGCCAAGGTGGCGGTCGATTTTGCCAAGACCAATGAAAAGCTGATCATCGTCGGCGGCAGTCTCGGCACCCAGTCCCTCGATCTGAAAGGCGTTGAGGCACTCGCTTCGCTGCCGTCCCTGGACGCGCTGCGAGCGAAGATCGTCGGCATGATCGTGACGCCGGCGACCCGAATCGCCGGGGTCCTTCAGGCTCCGGCCGGCCAGTTGGCGCGGGTGGTCAATGCCTATGCCCAAGAGGGCGATGCGGCTTAGCGCCGGTTTCCTTTCGACCCAGAGTTCAAGTCAGGAGTAATGAGAAATGGCTGATCTACAAAAGCTCGTCGACAATCTGTCGAGCTTGACCGTCCTCGAAGCGGCGGAACTTTCCAAGATGCTCGAGGAGAAATGGGGTGTCTCGGCGGCGGCTCCCGTCGCCGTCGCCGGCCCGGCCGCGGCCGCCGACGCGGCTGCCCCGGCCGAGGAGAAGACCGAATTCGACGTCATCCTGGCGGCGTTCGGCGAGAAGAAGATCAATGTGATCAAGGAAGTCCGCGCGATCACCGGTCTCGGCCTGAAGGAGGCCAAGGATCTTGTCGAGGGCGCGCCGAAGACGGTGAAAGAGGCCGTGAACAAGGACGAGGCCGACAAGCTGAAAAAACAGCTTGAAGATGCGGGCGCTTCGGTCGAAGTTAAGTAGGACCGCGTGCCACGAGAAGACACTCACATATCGTCGCCTAACGGCGGCCAACCGCTTTGGTTGGCCGCCGATAGGTGTTTTTTGCTTTTGTCCCGCCGTGCGCGGGATTCGGCCCTTGCTCGCCCGCACGCGGCGCTGGGCCGTCGAGTCACGCCGCGCTCGGCACTGCGCGGCTGACGCCTAGGGGTTTCCTGCGTCCGCGTCCTCCGACGCGGCCGCACTCGTTTCGCTGAGGGGCTCAGATGGCCAATTCATTTACCGGTCGTAAGCGCGTTCGCAAGGATTTCGGTCGCATTCCCGAGGTCGCGCGGATGCCGAACCTGATCGAAGTACAGCGCAGTTCGTACGATCAGTTCCTGCAGATGGACGTGCGGCACGAAGATCGCGCCAGTCTGGGGCTGCAGGAGGTGTTCCGCTCGGTCTTCCCGATCAAGGATTTCGCCGAGCGATCCGAATTGGACTTCGTCTGCTACGAGCTCGAGCAGCCGAAATACGACGTCGAGGAATGCCAGCAGCGGGGCATGACCTATGCCGCGCCGCTGAAGGTGACTCTGCGCCTGACGGTGTTCGACATCGAGGAGGATACCGGCCTCAAGTCGATCCGCGACATCAAGGAGCAGGATGTCTATATGGGCGACATGCCGCTGATGACGGCGAACGGCACCTTCGTCATCAACGGCACCGAGCGCGTCATAGTGTCGCAGATGCACCGTTCGCCGGGGGCGTTCTTCGACCATGACAAGGGCAAGACCCACTCCTCGGGCAAGTTCCTGTTCGCCGCGCGGGTGATCCCCTATCGAGGCTCGTGGCTCGACTTCGAGTTCGACGCCAAGGACCATGTCTATGTGCGCATCGACCGTCGCCGCAAACTGCCGGCGACGACGCTGCTGATGGCATTGGACAGCGCCGAGACCCAGAAGCTGCGCGAGGAACGTGCCGCCGAAGGCCGATCGCTGCTGCCCTATGAAGCCATCGGCATGTCGAAGGAAGAGGTCCTCGACTTCTTCTACGATGCGGTGACCCACACCCGGGTGAAGAAGGGCTGGAGGACGCCGTTCGATCCGGAGCGTCTGCGCGGTCAGAAGCTGGTCGCCGATCTGGTCGATGCCGATTCGGGCGAGGTGGTCGCAAAGATCGGCGACAAACTGACGCCGCGGCTCAGCAAGAAGCTGATCGAGCAGGGCATGAAGGACCAGCTCGTCTCCGCCGAGGACATGCACGGCCACTACATCGCCGGCGACATCATCGACCTGAAGACCGGCGAGGTGTTCTTCGAGGCCGGCGATGAGATCGACGCCGCGGTGCTGGAGCGGTTCGACGAATTGGGGATCGACTCGGTCGAGACCCTGGCCATCGACCACATCAATGTCGGCGCCTATTTGCGCAACACCCTGGCGATCGATCGCAACGCCAGCCGCGAGGACGCGCTGATCGACATCTATCGGGTCATGCGCCCGGGCGAGCCGCCGACCCTGGAATCGGCGGAGAAGCTGTTCAACGACCTGTTCTTCGAGAGCGAGCGCTACGATCTGTCGGCGGTCGGCCGGGTGAAGATGAATGCCAAGCTTGGCTTCGAGACCGACGACCAGCTCCGTGTTCTGCGCAAGCAGGACATCCTGGCGATCATCAAGATCCTGCTGGATCTGAAGGATGGCCGGGGCGAGATCGACGATATCGACAACCTTGGCAACCGGCGCGTGCGCTCGGTCGGCGAGGTGATGGAGAACCAGTACCGGGTCGGCCTGCTGCGCATGGAGCGGGCGATCCGGGAGCGCATGAGTTCGGTGGATATCGACACCGTCATGCCGCACGATCTGATCAACGCCAAGCCGGCGGCGGCGGCGGTGCGCGAATTCTTCGGCTCGTCGCAGCTCAGCCAGTTCATGGATCAGACCAATCCGCTGTCGGAGATCACCCACAAGCCGCGCCTGTCGGCGCTCGGCCCGGGCGGCCTGACCCGCGAGCGGGCCGGCTTCGAGGTGCGCGACGTGCACCCGACCCATTACGGCCGGATCTGCCCGATCGAGACGCCGGAAGGCCCGAATATCGGTTTGATCAACTCGTTGGCGACCTATGCGCGGGTGAACAAGTACGGCTTCATCGAGAGCCCGTACCGCAAGATCATCGACGGGTGCGTGACCAACGAGGTGGTTTACCTCTCGGCCATGGAGGAAAGCCGCTACACCATTGCCCAGGCCAATGCCGAACTCGACAAGGATGGCCGCTTCGTCTCCGATTTCGTGTCGTGCCGATCCGCCGGCGACTATCTGATGGTGCGGCCCGATACGATCGATCTGATCGACGTGTCGCCGAAGCAGATCGTCTCGGTGGCCGCGGCGCTGATCCCGTTCCTGGAGAACGATGACGCCAACCGCGCGCTGATGGGCTCGAACATGCAGCGCCAGGCGGTGCCGTTGATCAAGGCCGAGGCGCCTCTGGTCGGCACCGGCATGGAGCCGACCGTGGCCCGCGACAGCGGTGTCGCCATCGTGGCGCGACGCGGCGGCGTGATCGATCAGGTCGACGCCACCCGCATCGTCGTGCGGGCGACCGACGAGGACGATTCCGATGCCTCGGGCGTGGACATCTACAACCTGTCCAAATTCCAGCGCTCGAACCAGAACACCTGCATCACCCAGCGACCGCTGGTGCGGGTCGGCGACCGGGTGCGGAAGACCGACATCATCGCCGACGGCCCGTCGACCGATTTGGGTGAGCTGGCGCTGGGGCGCAACGTGCTGTGCGCGTTCATGCCCTGGAACGGGTACAATTTCGAGGACTCGATCCTGATCTCCGAGCGCATCGTGCGCGATGACGTCTTCACCTCGATCCACATCGAGGAATTCGAGGTGATGGCCCGCGACACCAAGCTGGGCCAGGAGGAGATCACCCGCGACATCCCGAATGTCGGCGAGGAGGCGCTGCGCCACCTCGACGAGGCCGGGATCGTCTATATCGGCGCCGAGGTGAACCCGAGCGACATCCTGGGCGGCAAGGTCACGCCGAAGGGCGAGTCGCCGATGACGCCGGAGGAGAAGTTGCTCCGCGCGATCTTCGGCGAGAAGGCCTCGGACGTGCGCGACACCTCGCTGAAACTGCCGCCGGGCGTCACCGGCACGGTGGTCGAAGTGCGCGTGTTCAGCCGCCGCGGCGTCGAGAAGGACGAGCGCGCGATGGCGATCGAGCGCGCCGAGATCGAACGCCTGGCCAAGGACCGCGACGATGAGCGGGCGATCCTGGAACGCAGCTTCTATGGCCGGTTGAAGGACCGGCTGATCGGCGAGAAGTCGGTCGCCGGGCCGAAGGGCTTCAAGACGGGCGGCAAGGTTTCCGAGGCCGATCTGGAGGGGCTGACCCACGGCCAGTGGCGGCAGATCACCGTCGCCAACGAGAAGCAGATGGCGGAGATCGAAGCGATCAGCGCCAATTTCGACGAGTCGATCGAGGCCTTGCGCAAGCGCTTCGAGGATAAGGTCGAAAAGCTCCAGCGCGGCGACGAGTTGCCGCCCGGCGTGATGAAGATGGTCAAGGTTTTCGTCGCGGTGAAGCGCAAGCTGCAGCCCGGCGACAAGATGGCCGGACGTCACGGCAACAAGGGCGTCATCTCGCGGATCACGCCGATGGAGGACATGCCGCACCTCGAGGACGGCACGCCGGTCGACATCGTGCTCAACCCGCTCGGTGTGCCGAGCCGCATGAATGTCGGCCAGATCCTCGAAACCCATCTCGGCTGGGCGGCCCGCGGCCTGGGCGAGCAGATCGGCTCGCTGGTCAACGCCTATCGCCAGAAGGGCGACAGCGCGATCAAGGATTTGCGCGGCAAGCTGAAGGACGTGTACGGCGACGAGCAGTACAAAGCCGATGTCGACGACCTCGACACGGCCGAGCTGCTGGAGATGTCGGGCAACCTTCGCAACGGCGTGCCGATCGCCACGCCGGTGTTCGACGGTGCGCGCGAGGAGGACATCGTCGGCATGCTGGAGATGGCGGGGCTCGACCGCGCCGGCCAGGTCACGCTGATCGACGGCCGCACCGGCGAGGTATTCCACCGCAAGGTCACGGTCGGCTACATCTACATGCTGAAGCTGCATCACCTGGTGGACGACAAGATCCACGCCCGCTCGATCGGCCCGTACAGCTTGGTCACCCAGCAGCCGCTGGGCGGCAAGGCGCAGTTTGGCGGTCAGCGTTTCGGCGAAATGGAGGTGTGGGCTCTGGAAGCCTATGGCGCCGCCTACACGCTGCAGGAAATGCTGACGGTGAAGTCCGATGACGTGTCCGGCCGCACCAAGGTCTACGAAGCGATCGTCCGCGGCGACGACAATTTCGAGACCGGTGTTCCGGAGAGCTTCAACGTGCTGGTGAAGGAACTGCGATCGCTCGGCCTCGATGTCGAGCTGGAGCAGCGCTACTAGGACCAGGCACGGACGCAGTACCGGGCGTCCCCGCCGCCCGGCGCCGCCTCGGCGGCGAGACGCCTTACAGGAGTCGGTAAATGAACGAGTTGATGAACTTCCTCGGCCAGGTGACGGCGCCGCAGGCTTTCGATCAGATCAAGATCTCGATCGCCAGCCCGGAGCGGATTCGATCCTGGTCGTTCGGCGAGATCAAGAAGCCGGAGACCATCAACTACCGGACCTTCAAACCGGAGCGCGACGGCCTTTTCTGCGCCCGGATTTTCGGGCCGATCAAGGATTACGAGTGCCTGTGTGGCAAGTACAAACGCATGAAGTATCGCGGCATCGTCTGCGAGAAGTGCGGCGTCGAGGTCACTCTGTCGAAGGTCCGCCGCGAGCGCATGGGCCATATCGAGCTGGCCTCGCCGGTCGCGCATATCTGGTTCATGAAGTCGCTGCCCAGCCGCATCGGCCTGATGGTCGACATGACGCTGAAGGATCTCGAACGGGTTCTCTACTTCGAGAACTTCGTCGTCATCGAGCCGGGTTTGACGCCGCTGAAGCGGCACCAGCTCTTGGGCGAGGAGGAGTTCCTCGAGGCGCAGGACGAGTACGGCGAGGAATCGTTCCAGGCCAAGATCGGCGCCGAGGCGATCAAGGCAATGCTGGCCAGCATCGACCTGCACGATGACATGGAGGTCGTTCGCCAGGATCTGCGCGACACCGGTTCCGAGGCAAAGCGCAAGAAGCTGGTCAAGCGGCTGAAGCTGATCGAAGCGTTCATCGAGTCCGGCGCCCGTCCGGAATGGATGATCCTCGACGTGGTGCCGGTCATCCCGCCGGAACTGCGCCCGCTGGTGCCGTTGGATGGCGGCCGGTTCGCCACCTCCGATCTGAACGACCTGTACCGCCGGGTCATCAACCGGAACAATCGCCTGAAGCGGCTGATCGAGCTGCGCGCGCCGGACATCATCGTGCGCAACGAGAAGCGCATGCTGCAGGAATCGGTCGACGCGCTGTTCGACAATGGCCGCCGCGGCCGGGTCATCACCGGTGCCAACAAGCGGCCGTTGAAGTCCCTTTCGGACATGTTGAAGGGCAAGCAGGGCCGGTTCCGCCAGAACCTGCTAGGCAAGCGGGTCGACTATTCCGGGCGTTCGGTCATCGTCGTCGGGCCCGAGTTGAAGCTGCACCAGTGCGGCCTGCCGAAGAAAATGGCGCTCGAGCTGTTCAAGCCGTTCATCTACCACAAGCTGGAGATCTACGGCATGGCCTCGACCATCAAGGCGGCCAAGCGCCTGGTGGAGAAGGAGCGGCCGGAGGTCTGGGATATCCTCGAGGAGGTGATCCGCGAGCATCCGGTGCTGCTGAACCGCGCCCCGACCCTGCACCGCCTCGGCATTCAGGCCTTCGAGCCGGTGCTGATCGAGGGCAAGGCGATCCAACTGCACCCGCTCGTCTGCACCGCGTTCAACGCGGATTTCGACGGCGACCAGATGGCCGTGCATGTGCCGTTGTCGCTGGAGGCGCAGCTCGAGGCCCGCGTCTTGATGATGTCGACCAACAACATCCTGTCGCCGGCCAACGGCAAGCCGATCATCGTGCCGTCACAGGACATCGTGCTTGGTCTGTACTACCTGACCATGGAGCGGGCCGAGAAGCTGGGCGAGCCGGTCGAACTCGGCGAGGCCGAAGCGCTGCGGGCGGCGATGGAGCGCGAGGACATCGTCCTGCAGAACGCCAAGGACCCGTCGAAGGAGGTCCAGACCAAGGACATCGCCAAGCTGTTCCAGCGGCTCACCAAGGGCGACGTCGTCGCGCACCGGGTGCCGCGGTTCAATTCCCTGGGCGAGATCGAGCAGGCGATCGATGCCGGCGTGATCGGGCTGCACAGCCGGATCCGCGCGCGCTATGTCGCCATCGACGCCGACGGCAACGACGTGGTGACCCGGGTGAGCACCACCGCGGGCCGGATGATGGTGACCGATATCCTGCCGCGTCACCAGAACGTGCCGCTCAACCTGGTCAACCGGCTGCTGACCAAGAAGGAGATCACCAACGTCATCGACGCGGTGTATCGCCACTGCGGTCAGAAGGAGGCGGTGATCTTCGCCGACCGCTTCATGGCGCTCGGCTTCGGCTACGCCTGCCGCGCCGGCATTTCGTTCGGCAAGGACGACATGGTCATTCCGGCCGCCAAGCAGCAACTGGTCGGCGAGGCGAAGCAGCTCGTCGAGGAGTATGAGAACCAGTACCTCGACGGCCTGATCACCCGTGGCGAGAAATACAACAAGGTGGTCGACGTCTGGTCGGGCTGCACCGACAAGGTCGCCGAGGAAATGATGCGCGAGGTGTCGTCGACGCTTCACGACCCGACCAAGCAGGTCAACTCGGTGTACATGATGGCGCATTCCGGGGCCCGCGGCAGCGCCGCGCAGATCCGGCAGCTGGCCGGCATGCGCGGCCTGATGGCGAAGCCGTCCGGCGAGATCATCGAGACGCCGATCATCTCCAACTTCAAGGAAGGCCTGACCGTTCTGGAGTACTTCAACTCCACGCACGGCGCCCGCAAGGGCCTGGCCGACACCGCCCTGAAGACCGCGAACTCCGGCTACCTGACCCGCCGTCTGGTGGATGTGGCGCAGGATTGCGTGGTCATCGAGGACGATTGCGGCACCGAGCGCGGCATCACCGCCACCGCGGTAATCGACGGCGGCGAGGTCATCGTGTCGCTGGGCGAGCGCATCCTCGGCCGCACCGCCGGCCAGGAGGTCAAACACCCGCTGACCGGCGAGGTGCTGGTCAAGGCCGGCGAGCCTCTCGACGAGGATCAGGTCGACGCCATCGAGCGCGGCGGCGTCGACCGCCTGTTGGTCCGGTCGCCCCTGACCTGCGAGAGTCGCGGGGGAGTCTGTGGCTCCTGCTACGGTCGCGACCTGGCGCGCGGCACGCCGGTGAACATCGGCGAGGCGGGCGGCGTGATCGCCGCCCAGTCGATCGGCGAGCCGGGCACCCAGCTCACCATGCGGACGTTCCACATCGGCGGTGCCGCCCAGCGCGGGGCGGAGCAGTCCTTCATCGAGGCGGCGTTCGACGGCAAGGTCAAGATCAACAACCGCAACGTGGTGACGAACAGCGCCGGCGTGCCGGTGATCATGGGCCGCAATTGCGAGCTGCTGCTGCTCGACGAGCAGGGGCGCGAGAAGGCGCGGCATCGCCTACCCTACGGCGCCAAGCTGCTCACCGACGATGGCAAAACGGTCGAACGCGGCCAGAAGCTGGCCGAGTGGGATCCGTACACCATTCCGATCCTGACCGAGAAGGAAGGCGTGGCGAACTATGTCGACATGGTCGAGGGCATGTCGGTGCGCGAGGTGGTCGATGAGACCACCGGCATCGCCGCCAAGGTTGTCGTCGACTGGCGGCAGCAGCCGCGTGGCGCCGATCTGAAGCCACGCATCACCCTGCGCGACGACAAGGGCGAGGTCGTCCTGCTGCCGAACGGGCTCGAGGCGCGGTACCTGATGTCGGTCGACGCGATCCTGTCGGTCGAGAACGGCGCCCGCGTCCAGGCCGGCGACGTGCTGGCCCGCATCCCGCGGGAGAGTTCGAAGACCCGCGACATCACCGGCGGCCTGCCGCGGGTGGCGGAGCTGTTCGAGGCGCGCAAGCCCAAGGACTACGCCATCATCAGCGAGATCGAAGGGCGGGTCGAGTTCGGCAAGGACTACAAGACCAAGCGTCGCATCGTCGTTGTGCCGGCCGACGAAGATCAGGAATCGAGCGAGTACATGATTCCGAAGGGCAAGCACATCTCGGTGCAGGAGGGCGATTTCGTCCAGAAGGGCGACCTTTTGATGGACGGCAACCCGGTGCCGCACGACATCCTGGGCGTGATGGGCGTGGAAGCCCTGGCCGACTATCTCATCAACGAGATTCAGGACGTCTATCGGCTGCAGGGCGTGAAGATCAACGACAAGCACATCGAAGTGATCGTTCGCCAGATGCTGCAGAAGGTCGAGATCGAGGAGCCCGGCGAGACCACCTTCCTGGTCGGCGAACAGGTCGATCGCGAGGAGTTCGAGGCCGTCAATGCGAAGGCGGCCGACGCCAGCTTGGTGCCGGCCAAGGCCAGCCGTGTCTTGCAGGGCATCACCAAGGCCAGCTTGCAGACCAAGTCGTTCATCTCCGCGGCGTCGTTCCAGGAGACGACGCGTGTCCTGACCGAGGCGGCGGTGTCCGGCAAGGTCGACAAGCTGGAAGGGCTGAAGGAGAACGTCATCGTCGGCAGCCTGATCCCGGCCGGCACCGGTTCCTTCGTGAACAAGCTCAAGAAGATCGCCGGGCAGCGCGACAAGGAGCTGCAGGCGGCGATGGCCGCGTCGGCGGAGGCCGCCGCCGAGGCGCTGGCGGCACCGTCGGAGTCGGACGAGAAGACCAGCCCGCCGGAAGCGGCGGAATAGGGGCCTTCCGGCAACCAAGGAAATCGGGAGGGGCCGCCGCGAGGCGGCCCCTTTCTTCGTCTGACGGGGATGCGCCGGGACGCCGGCCAGAGCCCCTCTCGACTAGCTCGTGAAATATCCGAACCCGTGCTTGACGCAGGTGTGGCCCCTCCGTATATTCCGCGCGCCTTTAACGGGAGCTGGCCGTAGGTCACGAGCCTAGACGCTGATCTCGTTGATGGACTGACTTAGCATGCGGCCTGCCTCCGGTATTCGGCCGCTGCGAATTGAAAGCCCCGCCGGGCGCTTCGGCGTTCCAGGATCGGGGCTTTTGTTTCGTACCGTTTCAAGTCATTCCCTCGACGAACAGCGATACCGCGTGTGCCGCTGTGTCGTTCCATGTGCTGTGAGAAGGGCCGAGATGCCGACGATCAACCAGTTGATTCGCAAGCCGCGCAAGCCCCAGCTGGCGCGCAACAAGGTGCCTGCGCTGGAGGCCTGCCCGCAGAAGCGTGGCGTGTGCACCCGCGTCTACACGACCACCCCGAAGAAGCCGAACTCGGCGCTTCGCAAGGTGGCGCGCGTGCGTCTCACGAATGGCTTCGAGGTCACCAGCTACATCCCGGGCGAGGGTCATAACCTGCAGGAGCACTCCGTCGTCATGCTCCGCGGCGGCCGCGTGAAGGACCTGCCGGGCGTCCGCTACCACATCATCCGTGGCACCCTGGACACCCAGGGCGTCAGGGACCGTCGCCAGCGCCGTTCGAAGTACGGCGCGAAGCGGCCGAAGTAAGGAGCCAACGGTCATGTCCCGCCGTCATCGCGCCGAGAAACGAGAGATCCTGCCGGACCCGAGGTTTGGCGACGTCGTGCTGAGCAAGTTCATGAACAGCATCATGCTCGACGGCAAGAAGTCGTCCGCGGAGAGCATCGTCTATGGCGCCCTGGAACGTGTCGAGCAGCGCGCCAAGGCTGATCCCGTGGTGACTTTCCATGAGGCGCTGAACAACGTGAAGCCGCAGGTCGAGGTGCGCTCGCGCCGGGTTGGCGGCGCCACCTACCAGGTGCCGATCAAGGTGCGCACCGAGCGCAGCCAGGCGCTGGCGTTCCGTTGGCTGATCGCCGCCGCCCGCAAGCGGTCGGAGAACACCATGGTCGACCGCCTGTCGAACGAGCTGCTGGACGCCGCCAATCAGCGTGGCGCCGCGGTGAAGAAGCGTGAAGACACGCACCGCATGGCCGAGGCCAACAAGGCGTTCTCGCACTACCGTTGGTAGTGCGGATCCGTCTTTCGCCGAGGAGAGCTTTCCATGGCCCGCACCCATAACGCCACGACGTATCGCAACATCGGCATCATGGCTCACATCGATGCCGGTAAGACGACGACGACCGAGCGCGTCCTTTATTACACCGGCAAGTCGTACAAGATCGGCGAGGTGCATGAAGGCACCGCGACGATGGATTGGATGGAGCAGGAGCAGGAGCGAGGGATCACCATCACCTCGGCTGCGACGACCTGCTTCTGGCGCGATCATCGGATCAACATCATCGACACGCCTGGCCACGTCGACTTCACCATCGAGGTCGAGCGCTCGCTACGTGTGCTCGACGGTGCCGTCGCGGTCTTCGACAGCGTCGCCGGTGTCGAGCCGCAGTCGGAGACGGTGTGGCGCCA